>CBHWAL010000073.1:0-12131 GCA_966111495.1 uncultured Achromobacter sp.
TGAGGCAAGGGGCGCCGGCGCGACCGGCGGCGTGGCGGCGGACGTGGCAAGCGGCGTATTGTTGAGGGCGGGTCGGGCCAGCATGGCGGTCTCCGGTGGGCAGTCGATGGAGGCATTCTTCCTCCTGGCCCATACCGAAGTCCTCACGCAAAGTTAAATTAATTGTGAACTTTGCCCCGCGCCGATTGGCGACAATAGGCGCATTGATCACGCCCCAGGTTGCCCCATGGATACGCCCCGCCGCGTACTGATAGTTGAAGACGACGCCCACATCGCGGAACTGCTGCGCCTGCACCTGCGCGACGAGGGCTACGCGGTCGAGCACGCGGCCGACGGCAACGAGGGCATGCGCCTGCTTGAAGAAGGCGGTTGGGACGCGCTGGTGCTGGACCTGATGCTGCCCGGCATTGACGGGCTGGAAATCTGCAAGCGGGCGCGCGCGATGGCGCGCTACATCCCCATCATCATCACCAGCGCCCGGTCCAGCGAAGTGCATCGCATCCTGGGCCTGGAACTGGGTGCGGACGACTATCTGGCCAAGCCGTTCTCGATGCTGGAACTGGTGGCGCGCGTGCGGGCGCTGCTGCGCCGCAGCGACGCCATCGAACGCAATGCGCGCCAGGACGCTGGCAGCCTGGCCGTGCATGGCGTGTCGATCGATCCGATTGCGCGCACGGTCGATGTCGACGCGCGCCGGCTGGACCTGACGCCGCGCGAGTTCGATCTGCTGCATTTCTTTGCGCGACATCCGGATAAGGTGTTCTCGCGCATGGACCTGCTGAACCAGGTGTGGGGCTACCAGCACGAAGGGTATGAGCACACGGTCAATACCCACATCAACCGGCTGCGCACCAAGATCGAGGCCGACCCGTCCAATCCGCAGCGCATCCTGACGGTCTGGGGCCGCGGCTACAAGTTTGCGGCGGCGCCCGGAGTGCAACCATGACGCGTTTCACGTTGACCCAGCGCCTGTCCGGCGTTTTTGCGTTGCTGCTGTTGGCGTGCTGCGGCGCGTCCGCGTGGCTGCAGATCGCGGCCAACTCGCGCTACGAGCAGGAGGTCGTGCAGCGGCTTTCCAGTGGCCTGGCGCAGCACATCGCCGGTTCCACCGAACTGATGGACGCCGGCGGCTGGAAGCCCGATGCCGTGCGCTCGATGTTCGACATGCTGATGACGGTGAACCCGGCGGTGGAGGTCTACCTGCTGTCCAACGATGGCCGCATCGTGGGCGACGCCGCGCCGCCCGGGCAGATCAAGCGCGAGCGCGTGGATCTTGCGCCGGTCAAGCGTCTGCTGGCCGGGGGCATGCTGCCCATCACGGGCGACGATCCGCGCAGTCTGGATGCGCAAAAGGTGTTCAGCGCGGCGCCCGTGCGCGTGGATGGCCGCGAACAGGGCTATGTCTACGTGGTGCTGCAAGGCCAGGCGCATGACGCGCTGGCGATGGACGTGTCGCGCACGTCGGTGCTGCGCACGACGCTGTGGTCGATTGCACTGGTGGCCTTGCTGGGACTGGTGGCGGGGCTGGCGGCGTTTGCGCTCATCACGCGGCCGTTGCGGTCGCTGACGCGCGCGGTGCGTGCCTTTGAGGGCGACGACGGCCAGGCGCTGGCCGCGCTGGAGCAGCCGGCCGATCAGGATGCGCGCAATGGCGACGAGATCGCGGTGCTGCGGCGCACATTTGCGCAGATGGGGCGGCGGATCTCGGACCAGTGGCGCGAGTTGACGCGGCAGGACCAGCAGCGCCGCGATCTGGTCGCCAACATTTCGCACGATCTGCGCACGCCGCTGACATCGCTGCATGGCTATCTGGAAACGCTGCGGTTAAAGGACGAGACGCTTGATCCCGCCGAGCGCCGCCGCTACCTGGACATTGCACTGGCGCAAAGCCGCAAGGTGGGCCGGCTGGCGCAGGAACTCTTTGAGCTGGCGCGGCTGGAGTCCGGGCTGGTGCGCCTGGAACCCGAAACCTTTTCGCTGCCGGAACTGGTGCAGGACGTGATGCAGAAGTTCGAACTCGCGGCCGAGGCGCGCCAGCAGCAGCTGACCACGGACATTGCGCAGGCGTTGCCGCCCGTTCGCGCGGACCTTGGGCTGATCGAACGCGTACTGACGAACCTGCTGGACAACGCGATCCGGCACAGCCCGCCGGGCGGTCAGATTGCATTGCAGCTTGGCGTGTCGCGCAACCGGGTGCAGGTGCGGGTCAGCGACTCCGGAGAAGGCATCCCGCAGGCGCTGCGCGCCGGGTTGTTCACGCGGGCGTCGGCGCTGAACCGCGGACCGGGTGAAGCTGGTGGGCTGGGGTTGGTGATCGTGCAGCGCATCTTGCAGCTGCACCAGAGCGAGATCCGGCTGGTGGACGGCGCAGGCGGCGGAGCAGTGTTTCAGTTCGAACTGGCGACAGCAAATCAGGGGTAGGCGCTGTCAGTCGAGAGCGTCGTCCCGCAGCCGGGTGACGACGCCTTTCACGGCATCGACTTGCAGCATGTCGCCCGTGGCGACCCCTTGCAGGATCCCGTGCACGCTGACGACAGCCGGTACGCCGAACTCGCGCGCCACGATGGCGGCGTGCGACAGATAGCCGCCGACCTCCATCACGACAGCGCCCGCGCGTAGAAATAGCGGTGTCCACGCGGGGTCGGAAGACGCCGCGACCAGAATGCCGCCAGCGGGCATGGACAGGCCTTCGTCTGGCGTGCGGGCGACGAACGCGCGACCGCGTGCGCGACCGCCCGCCACCGGCGTGCCTCGCCAGGAATCGCGCGATGAGACTGCATTCGGCGCGGCCTGCTGCGCAGGGAGTGCAGTCTGGTCTGCGAATTCGGCGATGACGTCGATATCCGGCAGCGCGGTCCAGGCCTGCAATTGCGCGCGTCGGGCGGCGGCGCGCCGGCCCAGCGCGGCGGCGTCCGTCCGGCCATCCGCCAGCGCAAAGATCTCGGCCGCGTTCAGATGAAAGATGTCGTCGGCATCCGCCAGGCCGTTCGGACCGGCGTTGCGGCGTCCCAGCTCCAGTGCGCGCTCGCGGGCGACGGCCAGATACGCCACGAGCACGCTGCGCGCGGCCTCGCGCTGGTTGCCTTCCAGGCGGGATGCCGTGAGCAGCTTGGCGGCCAGGGGGCGCTGCCAGAACGGCAAGGCGCGGCGCACGCGTTGCCACGCTTGCCGCGCGGCGTCGTCCTGCCGGGCGCGCAGGGCGGCGGGATCGGCGCCGATCAGGTTCAGGATGCTGTCCAGCAGATAGCCGGGCGCCTCGCGCCAGCGCGGATTGCGCAGGTAGGTCTCGTAGACGGCGCGATGGCCGTAGCGATGCAGGAAGTCGGTAAAGGCTTGCTTGAACGGACTGTCATCCGGCAATTCCTTTGCCCACGCGGTGTCGTCGCGGTCTGGCGCGCGCAGCCACGCGAGGGCCTGCGCGTCGTCTTCGGCCAATTGCGCCAGCGCCATGAGCGCATAACCTTGTTCCGCAGTGACGCTGGGGTCGCCGCCCGCCATCAGCGCGGCGGTCAGCGCGTGGCCTTCGCCGGGCACGGCCTTTTCCACCATGTCGAGCAGCTTGGACAGCGCGCCGCCGCCCGAGCCTTGCAAAAAAAACAATTGGTCCGCGGCCAGAACGGCCTGGAACTGTTCGCGCAACTGCGCGCCCAGGGCGGCGTCGGAGGCGGGCAGCGGCGCATCCAGCCATGTTTGCGCGCGGGCCAGAAGCCGGGGCAGGTCGGCGGCGGCCTGGCGGCGCAGCGGCGCGGCCCGGCGCAGATAGCGCACGATGCGCAGGCCATGCCGCACGCGCTGCGCGGCGGTGACCGGCGGCACGCGGATTTCGGGCTGCGCGCCGCCCAGCAACGCGTTCATGTCGCGGGGGCTGACGCCCAACGCGTCATGGCCAACCCATTGGATGACCGAGGCATTCAGGTAGGCGCGCCCCTGGAACAGCGCCGCAAGCGGCACGTCGGGCAGCGTGGCATAGCCGCTCAACTCGAAGCCGCAGGTCAGCATGCGCTGGGCCATGACGCGGCCCGCATCCCACTCCAGGGCCGACATCGCATGCGGCAGGACCTCGCGGGTGTTGCCGCGCGACCAGTAATCCGGCTGGCCCAGCAGCGCGGGATAGGTGTGGCGCGCGGATGCGGTGACCGGGCGCGCCTGCACGATCCAGAACCGGTCGCCGTCCCAGGCCCATTCAAGGTCATACGCCGCGCCGCTGTAGTCCAGCGCCCGGGCCGCATCGCGGGCCATGTCGCCCAGCGTCTCGGCCTGCACGTCCGTCAGCACGGCTTGCGCGGCGCGGGTGGCGGGCGTGTCGGTCAAGTGGGTACCTGCGCCGCTGGCGGCGGGTTGCGTGGCGTGACGTTTGGCGCCGATACGCCGCGAGACGACCGGCCAGGCTTGGCGCAGGTAGTCTTCGCGCAAGCGGTACTCGTCGCCGTCCGCCTCGCCGTTCACGAGGGATTCACCCAGTCCCCAGTTGGCGTGGATGACCATTTCGTCGTGGCGGCCCGTTGCCGGGTCGATGGTGAATGCGATGCCCGACGCCTGGGCTTCGATCATCGGCATCACGATGACCGCCATGCCGCCCGTGCCGCCTATCGGCAGGCCGAGGCGCTGCCGGTACGCCTGCGCCTGCGGCGTCCATAGCGAATCCCAGATGCGGCCAAGCGCCTGCACGGCGGCTTCGGGTCCACGCACGTTCAGGCAGGACAGATGGATGCCGGCGAACGACGCGCCCGCGGAATCCTCCTGCGGCGCCGATGAGCGCAACGCCAGGGGACGGTCCAGCCAGCCGCGTTTGTGCAGCGCCTGAAAGAGGGCCTGCGCCACGGCGGGGGGCACATGCTGGCCGGGCCGGTGTTCGACGCTGGCCTGGGCCGCAAGCACGAAGCCGTCGGGCACAGGCACGCCAAATTGCGCCATGCGGCCCAACTGCCAGCCTTTGCCGCCTGCGGCTTGCGGACCGGCCTGCGCCGCGCCCGCCCAGTCCAGCACCAGGGTGGTCATGCGGCGCTCCCCGCCATGCCATCCACAAATAGGGCAATGGCGGCGTCGAATTCCTGCTGGAGCGACGCGCCGGGCTTGTCCAGCCAGCGCAGCAGGGCGCCCAGGTAGAGGAATTGCAGGTGATGGGCCAGCAGTTCGGCGTCCATGTCGGACCGGGCCTGGTTGGCGGCCTGAGCATTCTGGATCAGCGCCGCGAACACGCGGTGCAGGCCGCTGCGCGGATGGCGCTCGTCGTTTTGCGTCCCTGCGTGCATCGTGGCAAAGCGGTAGCGCAGATAGGGGCCAAGATAGGCGCGGTGCGATTCAGCCCAATCCGCCGACGCATGCAGCAGCCGCGTCAGCCGTTCGGCGAAGGTGGGCAGGGTTTGCAGCGTCGGCCAGAGCGCCATCAGCGCCCCGGCCAGCTCGCCGTGGAAGCGTTGCGCCAGCAGCGCCTCCTTGACCGGAAAGTGGTTGTACAGCGTGCCCTTGGACACATCGGCCTGCGCGGCAATCTGCTCCATCGTGACGGCGTCGTAGCCCAGCGCTTCGAACAGGCGCCAGGCGGTTTGCGTCAAATGGTCCAGTGTCTGCTGGCGCTTGCGCTCGCGGCGGCCGATGTCGGTGGCGTCTGCGCCAGGTAGCAGGAACTGAGAGTCGGGCATGATGGGGATAATAATTAGACGATGTCGAAGATTATACGTCGTCTAATAATTGTTCATGCAGGGGCGCGGGCCACATTCCGCATTACACCGGCTCCGGCTTCACCCGCACGGCCTTCAGCACCCCCACCATCAGGCAGCCGATCCCGACCAGCGTCAGCGGTTCCGGCATGGCGCCGCGCAACATGAACGCGTAAGCCAACGCCGCCAACGTTTCAAACACGATGAGCTGACCGACCAGCGCGGTCGGCAGCCGCTGGCTGGCTTCGTTCCAGCACAGCGTACCCAGCCAGGACGCGAACAGGCCGATGGCGATCAATCAGCCCCAGGAACACGTCCGGGCGAGGACCGAGCGGCATGTCGAACGGGCTGCCCGCCGCCGCCATGCCCGCCCACAGCACGCCATAGCCCGCCAGCGCCAGGGGCAACGTGGCCACGCCCTGCGCGGTTGCCCAGGTGCGGGGGCTGCGGCCGGGATGGTTGCGCAGCCAGTCGGCGTTGCGCAGCGGATACCAGGTCCAGCATGCGACCGCGACCAGTGCGAGCAGCGCGCCGATGGCGTAGCGTGAGAGGTCGGCATCCGCGTCCTGGCGCAGCGCCTGCAACTCCACCTGGTTGACGCAGGCGATGCCCAGCGCGATGAGCGCGAGCGACGGCGCCAGCCGCTTCCACGGCAGCCGTCCGTCGCGGCGCGCATTGCGCAAGTTGGCGCTGATCGCGATCACCACGGGCAGCGTGCCGGTGATCATCGTCGGCACGGGGCCGCCCGCGCGCTGGATGGCGCTGGCCAGGCACAGGTAATACAGCAGGTTGCCGATGGCGGCGAGCTTGAGCGCCTCGATCCAATCGGCGCGCGTCAACAGGCGCAGGTTGCGGCGGTCAAGCCAGGCGAGCGGCAGGGCGATCAGCCCGAACGCCAGGTAGCGGGCCACGGATTGCAGGGCCGCCGGGTATTCCGGCAGCAGCAGGGGGCCGACGAACACCAGCCCCCACATCAGGCCGGCGGCCAGGGCGTAAAGGGTTCCAGCCCACATACATCGCTCCAGATCATGAATGCGGGCAGTCTAGCCAGGCGGATGGGGGAAATCTTGTACGAGATTGCGGTGCGGCGCGCGGCTAACCGCGCGTCTGTCTTTGATACCGCGCGGGCGTGACGCCGTAGCGCCGCGAGAACGCGCGCGTGAGGTGCGCCTGGTCGGTCAGTCCAGCCGCCAGCGCCACCTGGGCCGGCGCAACCCCCGCCGCCAGCAGGCGCTTCGCCTCGTACAGCCGCAGCGCCATCAGCATCTGCTGCGGCGTGGCGTGATGGTGGGTCTGGAAGCTGCGCAGGAAATGGAAGGGGCTCAATCCGGCCACCGCCGCCAGCTCGTCCAGCGTCAGGCGCCGCGACAGGTTCGCGCGCAGGTAGTCAATGACCTGCGCGAAGCGCGTCGCGCCTTCGGTGGCCGCTGGTCGCGGCACGCCGGCATGACGTCGGAATTCGCCCAGCAGCGCGTGCAGCGCGCTGTCGAACGCCAGCGGTTCAGACGCGTGCCACAGCGCATCCAGCAACGCCGTGACGCGTTGCGCGCCGGCGGGATCCTGACCGACCGCCGCGCCGAACCACCAGCCGGATTCGCCCGTGACCCGCGCGGCGACGTCGGGGTCGATGTAGGCCATGCGGTAGCGCCAGCCGCCTTCCGTTTCGGCGCGCCCGGTGTGCAGTTCGTCCGGATTCATCAGCACCAGCGATCCGGATGGCGCCAGGTGGTCGGCGCCCCGATAGCGGAAACGCTCGACGCCGGATTCGATGGCGCCCAGCCCGAATGCCTCGTGCGTGTGCGGTTCGAAAGCGTGGCGGATCATGTGCGCGCGGTACAGCTCGACGCCGGGCTGATGGGCGGCGCGGCGGAACTGTGCGCGGTCATTGGGATGGTCGAACGCCGCCGGCACGCCCGTGATCGGGGGGGCGGCCGGATCGGGGATGGCGGCGTTGCGTGGCATGCCTGGAATTTAAGCACGCCGAGTCTGGCCCCCTCAATCGCCGCTGACGTCTCCCGTTTCCGCGGACATTTCCCCTGCGCGCGCCAGCAGCAGCTCGCGTTCACGGGCATTGCGGGTCATGCCGGCCGCGCGTTCGAATTCGGCGCGGGCTTCGGCCTTGCGGCCCAGCTTGGCCAGGAGGTCGGCGCGCACGCTGGGCAGCCAGTGGTAGTTCGCCAGCGAGGGCTCCGACGCCAACTGATCAGCCAGATCCAGGCCCGCCTGCGGACCGAAGGCCATGCCGATCGCGACGGCGCGGTTCAGCGCCACCACGGGCGAGGGCGCGGCTTGGGCGAGCGCATCGTACAGCGCCACGATGCGCATCCAGTCGGTTTCCTCGGGCGTGCGAGCCCGCGCATGGCAGGCGGCCAGTCCGGCCTGCAGCGCATAGGGGCCACGCGCGCCGCCCAGCGCCTCGGCCCGGTCCAGCGCCGCCAGCCCGCGCCGGATCAAGAGCGGATCCCAGCGGCGGCGGTCCTGGTCCATCAACAGCACCGGCCGGCCCTCGGCATCGGTGCGCGCATGCAGGCGCGACGCCTGCAGTTCCATCAGCGCGGCCAGCCCATGCACCTCGGCCTCCGACGGCGTCAATTCGGCCAGGATGCGGGCGAGGCGCAGCGCTTCGTCGCACAGGCCGGGCCGAATCCAGTCGTCGCCTGATGTCGCGGAATAGCCTTCGTTGAAGATCAGATAAATGACTTCCAGCACCGAGGCCAGGCGCGGCGCCCGGTCGGCGGCCGTCGGCACCTCGAAGGGCACGTTGGCGGCGGACAGCGTGCGTTTGGCGCGAACGATGCGCTGGGCAATGGTCGATTCCGACGCCAGGAACGCGCGCGCGATCTCGGCCGTCGTCAGCCCGCCCAAGAGGCGCAGCGTCAGCGCCACTCGGGCCTCGGTCGACAGCAGCGGATGGCACGCGGTAAAGACCAGCCGCAGCAGATCGTCCCCGATGTCGTCCTGGCGCGCCGCATCCAGCGCGTCGACGAAATCGGGCTCCACGTCGGCCTGCAAGGCTTCCAGTTCGTGGCTGATCTGCTCGTGCTTGCGCGTGTGCAGCGCATCGAGCCGCAGCCGGTCGCGCGCGCGGTTCTTCGCGGTGGTCATGAGCCATGCTCCCGGATTGTCCGGCACGCCCGTCTGGGGCCAGCGCTCCAGCGCCGCGACCAGCGCGTCCTGGGCCAGCTCCTCGGCCAGTCCCACGTCGCGCACCAGGCGCGCCACCCCCGCGATGACGCTGGCGGCTTCGATCCGCCAGACCGCCTCGATGGCGCGATGCGTGGCCGCCTGCGTCACGCGCCGGTCGCTTCGCCGGGAACCATGTATGCGAACTCCCAGATGTGCCCATCCAGGTCCTCGAACCCGTGCGCGTACATGAAGCCGTGGTCTTGAGGCGCGCGCGGCGCCGTGCCGCCCGCCGCCACCGCCCGTGCGACCAGGTCGTCGATCTCGGCACGGCTTTCGCAGGACAGGCAGACCAGCACTTCCGTGGTCTGCGTGGCGTCCGCCACCGGCTTGCCGGTAAAGCTCTGGAAGAAATCCTTCACCAGCAGCATCACGTAAAGGTTGTCGCCGACGACCATGCAGGCGCCCTGGTCGTTGGTGAAGTCGGGATTGAAGCTGTAGCCCAGTTTCTTGAAGAATTCCTGGGACTTCTGCATGTCGTTGATGGCCAGGTTGACGAAGATCTGCTTGTGCATGGCGTGTCTCGCTTCAGGTTCAGGGTTGAATGCAGAGGGTCAGGCGTTCGGTGCCGGCATCTGGCGGAAGCGCTCGACTTCCTTGCTGGGCTCGAAGTCATCCAGTTCGAATACCTGCCGCACCTCGATCTCGCAGTCCTGGCCGGGGAAGGGCGTGGGAAAGCGCATCGCCCATTGCATCGCCTCTTCGCGGGAGCGCACCTGGATCATCGTATAGCCGGCAATCAGTTCCTTGGTTTCGGCGAACGGCCCGTCAAGCAGCTTGCGTTCACCGCGGTCGTCGTAGCGCACGCGCCAGCCTTTCGATGTTGGGTGCAGGCCGTTGGCGTCCAGCAACACGCCGGCCTTGACCAGGGCTTCGTGATAGGTCGCCATCGAGGCAAGCAGGCTGTCGTCCGGCATCTTGCCGGCTTCGCTGTCGGGCGTGGCCCGGACGATGATCATGAATCGCATCTGAGGTCTCCTGGGAGGGAACATCAAGGCCGAGAGGGGCGCTTGTACAGGTACGACGAACGGTGGGGCGGCGGATCGACAACGGCAACGCCTGCCTAGGGTAAACACCGAGTCAAACGAATGTATCGCCGTCCTAGCACCCCGTTACGAAGGTCCAGGCCTTGTTGCAGGCGGGTCCCATACACTCGCAGCGTCCTTAACCACCCTGAAGCAACGCCATGAAAGTTCTGTGCAGTCTTGCCCTCATCGTCTCCGTGCTGTCCGGCTGTGCCGTGTACACGCCGCAAGGCTCCGTGGTCGTCGATCCGCATGACGGCGGCGGCCGTGGCGGCTTCTGTCCGCCCGGACAGGCCAAGAAGGGCAATTGCTGATCAGGCGGCGGCCGACCGCCCTGTTCGCTACATGAAGCAGGGGCCCAACTCCCTGACTTCCACCGTGGCCCACTGCGCGGCCGGGCATTCGGCGGCCAGCGCCAGCGCTTCTTCGCGCGACTCGCAGGTCAGGAGGAAGAATCCGCCGATCATTTCCTTGGCCTCGGCGTAGGGGCCGTCCAAGAGTTGGCGTTCGCCGTCGCGCACGCGCAGGCGCACGCTTTCGGCATCGGACTTGAGGGATTCGGCGCGCGTGAGCAGTCCTCGCGACTGCAGGGATTCGGCATAGCGCACCATTTGCGCATAGGCCTCGCGCCCTTCCTCGGGCGTGCGCTGGGCGCGCTGGCCCACCGGTTCGACGATCAGCAGCATGTACGGCATGGAGACTCCCGGGGCGGACTGCGGTCGCCGCGAGCGGCGGGTCCGCTAGGTTAACGCCGATCCCGGCGTCCGCGCCATGCCGGAAAAATCGCCTCAATCTTCCTGGAAGATCGATTCGATGGACGATTCAAACACGCGGGCGATGGCGAAGGCGAGCGGCAGGCTCGGATCGTATCGGCCCGTCTCGATGGCGTTGACGGTCTGGCGCGAGACGTCCAGCCGCTCGGCCAGCGCGGCCTGGCTCCAGCCGCGCGCGGCGCGCAATTCGCGGATGCTGTTTTTCATCGGTGGCGCAGCGTGTCGACGATGGTGGTGATCGCCCAGACGCCGCCCATCAGCGGCCAGACCACGAACATGCTCAGTTTGGGAAAGCCGGCAATCTCAAGAAAGCCATACGTGAACGTGACGCCGGCGGTGACGGCGGCAGCAATGGCCAGGTGTTCCAGCGTGGTCTTGCGGATGAATTCGTCGGACCGGCGCACGGCGCGCACGACGGCTCGCAGCGCCAGCAGAAACGCCAGCATGGGCGTGAGCAGCACCACGGTGCGCAACGCGCCGGGCTGCATGTCCAGGCTGAGCCGCAGCGCGCCTGCCAGCAGGACGGCATAGAGCGCCATCGAGAAGCCCAGTTCCTTGAAATAGCGGCGCTTGGCCTGTTGTTGATTCATGGGAATGCCCTTGTTGATGTAAAGCGTGCTTGACATTCTGGCGGGCGTGCTCCGGTGTGTCAAGCGTCCTTTACATCTCCGGTGCAGCGCCAACCGGCAATAAAAAACCGGCTTGCGCCGGCTTTTTGGAAGGGAAGGGATCGCGGATCAGGATTGCGCCGGTGCGGCATTCGCGGGCGCCTTCATGGCGTTCGCAGGCGTCTTGGCGTCCGGCGTGGCCGCCTTCGCCGCGGACGGTGTTGCATCCGGCACGGCCGGTTTCGCCACGGGGGCGACGGCCTGCGGCGCAATGGCAGGCTTGCCGGCGGGCGTCTGCGCAGTGGCGGCGGTCTTGGGCTGCTGCGGCGTGATGTCCATGATGAGTTCGACGCGGCGGTTGGCGGCGCGGCCGGCTGCCGTGTCGTTGGACTCGATCGGCCGCGTCTCCGCGTAGCCCACCGCGCGCAGCCGTTGCGGCGTGACGCCATCGCGCACCAGCTCGCGCAGCACGCTGGTGGCGCGGCTGCTGGACAGCTCCCAGTTCGAGGCGAACTGCTTGGTCAGGATCGGCACGGGATCGCTGTGGCCTTCGACCGAGACCTGATAGTCGTTCTTGTTGAGGATGCCGGCCAGGCGCTTGATCACGTCCAGGCCCGCCGTGCTGAGCGTGGCCTGGCCCGAAGCAAACAGCAGTTCGTTGCTGATGCGAAAGCTGACCGACTGTTCGTTGACGATCACGTCCACCGAATTGCCCAGGTCGGCCAGGCCCAGTGATTCCTTGGACGGCGCGGTCAGCGGCGGGGCGGCCTCGGCCACCACAACCTCGTCTTCTGCCGGGGCAGGCGCGGCGGTAGTGGCGGCGGCGGCTGCTGCGGGCTGCTGGGTCCAACTGGCCGGGATCTGCACGGTCTCAAATTCGGA
>CBHWAL010000074.1:0-12095 GCA_966111495.1 uncultured Achromobacter sp.
CGGACATCGCACGATGTCCGGGCCCTTCTTTGCGTGTGGGACGGGTTTAGTCGACCTGTCCGAGCAGCAGGAATTCCATCAACGCCTTCTGCACGTGCAGGCGGTTCTCGGCTTCGTCCCAGACCACGCTTTGCGGTCCGTCGATGACTTCGCCGGTGACTTCCTCGCCGCGGTGGGCGGGCAGGCAGTGCATGAAGACGGCCTTCGGGTCAGCCGCGGCCATCATTTCGGCGTCCACGCACCAGTCGGCAAACGCGGCGCGGCGCTCTTCGTTTTCGGCCTCGTAGCCCATGCTGGTCCACACGTCGGTGGTGACCAGGTGCGCGCCCTGGCAGGCCTCCATGGGGTCCTTGAACTGGCGCAGCACCTTGTCGGACGGCGTGCCGATGCGCGAGGCTTCGAGTTCGTAGCCGGCCGGCGTGGACACATGCAGCGTGAAGCCCAGCATTTCGGCCGCGTGCAGCCACGTGTAGGCCATGTTGTTGGCATCACCCACCCAGGCGACCGTCTTGCCGGCGATGGGGCCGCGATGCTCGATGTAGGTGAAGATGTCCGCCAGGATCTGGCAGGGGTGGAATTCGTTGGTCAGGCCGTTGATCACGGGCACGCGCGAATGCGACGCGAAGCGCTCGATGCGGGTCTGCTCGAACGTGCGGATCATGACGATGTCGACCATGCGCGAGATCACGCGCGCGGTGTCCTCGATGGGCTCGGAGCGGCCGAGCTGCGAGTCGTTGGACGTCAGGTTGATGACCGAGCCGCCCATCTGGTACATGCCGGCCTCGAACGACACGCGGGTGCGCGTGCTGGCCTTTTCGAACACCATTGCCAGCGTGCGGTCGTGCAGCGGCATGTGGGGCTCATAGCGTTTGAACTTTTCCTTGATCAGGCGCGCGCGGTCCAGCACGTAGGCGATCTCGGCGGACGAGAAGTCCTTGAACTGCAGAAAGTGCCGCAACGGGCCGTTTTGAGTCGTGGGAGGAGTCATGTTGATGTCGCAGGTCATTGGGCCCCGGCAGGCTCGTGGCCCGGCGGGGACGTTGATTATGGTTTTTCGGCCAGGAACTGTTGGATGAGCGGCACCAGAAGGGCGACGATCTGGTCGGCCTCCTGGCGCGTCAGGATCAGCGGCGGCAGCATGCGGATGACGCGGTCGCGCGTGACGTTGATGAGCAGGCCTGCTTCCATGGCGCGTAGCGCAAGGACGCCGCAGGGGCGGGCCAGCTCGATGCCCAGCTTCAGGCCGCGGCCACGGATGTCGGTCACGCCGGGCGTGCCGGCCAGCGCTCCGGCCAGGCGGTCTTTCAGGTATTCGCCCACGTCATGGGCGTTTTCAAGCAGGTTTTCGGATTCCAGCGCATCGAGCACCGCGAGGCCCGCGGCGCACACCAGCGGCCCGCCGCCGAACGTGGTGCCGTGGCTGCCCGGCGTGAAGACGCCTGCGGCCGGACCCGCGGCCAGCATCGCGCCGATGGGCACGCCACCCGCCAGGCCCTTGGCCAGCGTCATGACGTCGGGGCGGATGTCGGCCCACTGGTGCGCGAACCACTTGCCGGTGCGGCCGATGCCGGACTGCACTTCGTCGATCATCAGCAGCCAGCCGCGCTCGGTGCACAGTTGGCGCAGCGCCTGCAGGTAGGCGATGTCGGACGGGCGGATGCCGCCTTCGCCCTGCAGGACTTCCAGCAGCACGGCGGTGGTGCGCGGCTCGGCCTCGCCGGCGGCGCGCACCGCTTCCAGGTTGTTGTACGGCACCTGGATGAAGCCGCTGGGCAGGGGCTCGAAGCCCTTGCGCGCCTTGTCGCTGCCGGTGGCCGCCAGCGTGGCCAGCGTGCGGCCATGCCAGGACGAATCCATGGTGATGATGTGGGCGTGCTTGTTGCCGCGCTGGTAGGCGTAATAGCGGGCGAGTTTGATGGCCGCTTCGTTGGCCTCGGAGCCGCTGTTGTTGAACGCGACTTCCTGCATGCCGGACAGCGCCGTCAGCCGGGCGGCAAGCTCGGTCTGCTGCGGGATGTCGTAGATGTTGGAGGTATGGATGACGCGGGCCGCCTGCTCGGCGATGGCGGCGACCAGCTTCGGATGGGCATGGCCCAGGCACGACACGCCGATGCCGGCCAGGGCATCCAGGTACTTGCGGCCGCTTGCGTCCCACAGCCAGACACCCTGGCCGTGCGTGAACGATACCGGCAGCCGGGCATAGATATTGGCCAGAGGCGAGCTCATCGCGGATCCTCCTGGGGGAATGGCATCGACAGCATGCCCGCTTGCTAGGGCGAATCAGGGGCGAATCGCGGTTCGAAAGAGGGCAAAGGATCAATCATATACAATTCGCGGCGCGGCACGCATGTTTGATCACGCCGAAGATCCGGCTTTCGTGAAAGGCGTCCCGCAGTGAAGAACACATGGCAACTCGCGTCAGACAATTCGTAATTCATGGCGTTACCGAAAGCGGTAGCCGCTTCCGCCCCAGCGATTGGGCGGAACGGCTCGCCGGCGTAATGGCACAGTTCCGGCCCGCCGGCTGTGCTGGTAACCACCTCACTTATTCGCCTTATGTGCTGCCCGTCGTGATCGATGGCGTGCGCGGGATCGTCGTCGACCTGCGCCTGCGCGACCTGGAGCCGCTGGCCTACAAGTTTGTGGTGGATTTCGCCCGCGACAACAACCTCAAGACGGAAGAACGCGAAATCTAGGCCCCCAGAACGAGAAAGCGCCCCAACCGGGCGCTTTTCTCATTCTGCGACCCCTGCACGCCGTTAGGCGGGCCGGGCGCTACCCGCCGCACGGACGATTGCCCACGCGGCGGCTGCGCGCGTCACTTGGCGTACACCAGGTCGCGCAGGCCCAGCGACAGCCCGGGCCAGTAGGTGATGACGATCAGGCACAGGATCACCACGCCGACGAAGGGCACCAGGGGTTTGACCAGGCGCTCGAGCGGCAGCTTGGCCACCGCGCACGCGGCAAACAGGTTCACCCCGAACGGCGGCGTGATCATGCCCAGCGCCAGGTCGACCACCATGATGATGCCGAAGTGCACCGGGTCCACGCCGAACTGCAGCGCCACCGGCAGCAGCAAGGGGGCCAGCACGACGATCGACGCCGAGGTCTCGATGAACATGCCGATGACGAACAGCGCGGCATTCATGCCCATCAGGAACGTGAACTGCGTGTCGAAGAGTTGGGATAGCCACACGCCCAGCGCGTCCGGAATGCCGGCGCGGTTCAGCAGGAAGCTGAAGACGCCCGCGTTGGCGATCACGAACATGATGACCGCGGTCGACACGACCGACTTGTGCAGCGTGTCCGACAACTGACGGAACGTGAGGCGGCGGTAGATGAACTTGCCCACGAAGACGGCGTACATCACGGCCACGACGGAGGCTTCGGTCGGCGTAAAGACGCCGCCGTAGATGCCGCCCAGGATGATGACGGGCATCAGCAACGCAAGCCACGCGCGCTTGAAGGCGGGCCACAGCGGCAGGCGGCCTTCGCCGTCGCGCTTGCCCAGGTTGTTGCGCTTGGCGTATAGCCAGACGTAGAACATCAGCGCGACGCCGATCAGGATGCCCGGTACGACGCCGGCAATGAACAGTTCGCCGGTGGACGTGTCGGTGGACACGGCAAACAGGATCATCGGGATGGACGGCGGGATGATGACCCCGAGTTCCGCCGCGCTGGCCTGCAATGACGCCGCAAAGGGGGCTGGATAGCCGTGCCGGATCATGGCGGGGATCAGGATCGCGCCGACCGCAAAGGTGGTGGCCACGCTGGAGCCCGCTACCGCCGCGAAGATCATGCAGGTCAGCACGCAGGTGCAGGCCAGGCCGCCCTGGATGCCGCCGACAACGCTCTTGGCGAATTCCACCATGCGTTCGGAGATGCCGCCGGCTTCCATCAGGTTGCCGGCCAGGATGAAGAAGGGGATGGCCACGAGCGGGTACTTGTCCAGTGCGGCGAACAACTGCTGCGCGACGACCAGCCAGGGCAGGCCCGAGGCGCCGACTCCCGCCAGGCTGGCCAGGCCGATCGACACGGCGACCGGCACGGACAGCCCGAAGAAAATCAGCATCGAGACAATCATTAATTGGGACATGGCGATTTCTGCTGCTCAGGTTCGATAGGGGGCGGCTCAGCCTTGCGCGTCGTTGCGCACGGGCACGTCGTCTTCTTCGCCGGCGCACCAGCGGGCCAGCACGGCGATGGCGGCAAGCGTGGCGCCCACGGGGATCGCCAGGTAGATCCAGGAAATCGAGATGTCCAGGCTCGGCACGTTCTGGAAACGGACGCGATAGGTCATGTTGCCGCCGATCCAGGCCAGAAAGCCGAGAAAGCCGGCGCAGATCAGGCCGATGATGGCTTCGAGCACGCGGCGGCGCGTGCCGCCCAGCAGGTTGCGCAGCAGTTCCACGCTGATCATGGCGCCGTGGCGGAAAGCCAGGGCCACGCCCAGCAGCACGGTCCAGATGAGGAGGGCGCGGGTGAGAACCTCGCTCCAGTCGGCGGGCGAGTGCAGCACGAACCGGGCGATGACCTGGTAGAACGCGGCGGCCGCGGCGGCCACCAGCAGCAGTTGGGCGAGGGCCGAGACCAGCTTGAACAGGCCGCGGTCGAAGGCGCAGAGCAAACGCATGGTGAATTCCGTTGGCGATAATCGCGGAAAAAGGGGGGCGGGCGCACGGCGAAAGCCGGCCCGCCGCCAGGCGATCGGCCCCGCAAAGGGGGCCGCGCCCGCTTACTTCGTATCGCGGATCGAGTCGATCAGCTTCTTATCGAACTTCTTGTAGTACTCGGGGTAGGCCGGTTCCACGGCGGCGGCAAAGGCGGCACGGTCCACTTCGGACACCTGCATGCCTTCCTTCTTGAGCTGCTCGACGCCCGTCTTCTCGATGTTGTCGACGTAGGCGCGCATGGCCTGGGCCGATTCCTTGCCGGCCTTGTCGAAGTTGGCCTTGTCGGCGGCCGACAGGCCTTCATAGACGTTGGCGGACATCAGCACCAGAGCCGGGCCGTACACGTGGCCGGTCAGCGACAGGTATTTCTGCATCTGCGACAGCTTGGCCGAGGTGATCACGGACAAGGGGTTTTCCTGGCCGTCGATGGTGCCCTGCTGCAGCGCGGTGGCCACTTCGGGCCAGGCCATCGGCGTGGGCAGGATGCCGATCTGGCGGAACGCCGTGATGTGGATCGGGTTTTCGGTGGTGCGGATCTTCAGGCCCTTGGCGTCCGCCGGGGTCTTGACCGGGCGCACGTTGTTGGTCAGGTGGCGAAAGCCCTGTTCGCCCCACGCCAGCGCCACGATGCCGCGGCTGGGAAACTTGGCCAGCATGTCCTGACCGATCTTGCTGTCGAGGACGGCACGGGCGTGCGGCAGGTCGCGCAGCAGGAACGGGATGTCGAAAACGCCGGTTTCGGGAACAAAATTCAGGGTTGCACCGGTCGAAACGATCGCCAGGTCGATGGTGCCGATCTGCAGGCCTTCGATCACTTCGCGCTCACCGCCCAGCGCGCTGTTGGCAAATTGCTGGACCTTGAACTTGCCGTTGGTGGAGCCTTCGATGGATTTGGCCATCGCGTCGGCGCCGGCGCCGTAGTGCGACGACGTCGACAGGGCGTAGGCCATTTTCAGGGTGGTCTGCGCCGCCGAGGGCAGCGAGGTGGCGGCCGCGCAGGCGGCCAGAATCGTGGCCGCAAGCCAGGTTTTACGCATTGTCTTCTCCGGAATTGGTTATCTTTATGGGCGGCTTTGCCTCCCGCCCCGGGATGATATCGGGATTCGGACGCCCTACAGGCGCTTAGTTAACATAGACGAATGATGGATTTCCCTGATATGTCACAGGCCAAGCGCCCTGGTTTCTGGTCCACCTTGCGCCTGGGCGCCCGGATGATGATGCGCGACGCGCGCGCCGGCGAGCTGCGCCTGCTGGTCCTGGCCCTGGTCGTGGCGGTGGCCGCCGTCACCAGCGTGGGCTTTCTGGCTGATCGGGTCGGCCGCGCGCTGGAACGGGACGCCGGCCAGATGCTGGGCGCCGATCTGGTGCTGGATGCCGATGAGCCCGTGCCCGCCGCGTTCAAGGATCAGGCGCGCGAACGCGGGCTGACGGTTTCCGGCACGTGGCAGTTTCCGTCCATGGTGGGCGCCGGCGACGGCGCGCAACTGGCGGCGCTGAAAGCGGTGGAGCCGGGCTATCCGCTGCGCGGGGCCTTGCGGGTGGCGGATGCGCCGTTCGCGCCCGACGCGCCCACGCGCGACGTCCCGCCCGAAGGCACGGTGTGGGTCGACGGGCAGTTGCTGGCGCTGTTGAAGCTGAAGGTGGGCGATACGCTGAACGTGGGCGACGCCCATATGCGCATCGACCGCGTCATCACCTATGAGCCGGACAAGGGCATGCAGTTCGTCAACGTCGCCCCGCGCGTGCTGCTGCGCGCCAGCGACCTGCCGGCCACCGGCCTCATCGCCCCGGGCAGCCGCATCGGCTATGCCATGCTGGTCGCCGGCCAGCCGGACGCCGTGGCCGGGTATTCCACGTG
Source organism: uncultured Achromobacter sp. (assembly GCA_966111495.1). Classification (GTDB taxonomy): domain Bacteria; phylum Pseudomonadota; class Gammaproteobacteria; order Burkholderiales; family Burkholderiaceae_B; genus Achromobacter. The sequence continues at coordinate 6,532 of CBHWAL010000074.1, forward strand.
GCTGAACCAGAATCTGAAGCGCGGCCAGAAGATCGCCACCCTGGAATCGGGCCGCCCGGAAGTGCGCCGCACGCTGGATCGCGCGCAGCGCTTCCTGTCGCTAGTCGCGCTGCTGGCCGTGCTGATCTCGGCCGTGGCCGTGGCGCTGGCGGCAGGGCGCTACATGACGCGCCACCGTGACGGCATCGCGGTCATGCGCTGCCTGGGTGCGGTGCAATCGCAGGTCGCCCGCATGCTGACGCTGGAATTCACGCTGGTCGGGCTGTTTTCGTCCGCGGCCGGCTGCCTGCTGGGGTTCGGCGTGCATCAGGTGCTGGTCATGCTGCTGGGTTCGCTGATCGATACGACGTTGCCCGCGCCATCGGCCATTCCGGCGCTGCAAGGCCTTCTGACCGGACTGCTGCTGCTTCTGGGCTTTGCGTTGCCGGCGCTGGCGCAGCTGCGTCACGTGCCGCCTGCCCGCGTCCTGCGGCGCGACGCGGACACGATCAGCGCGCGCAGCGCCTTCGGTTACGTGCTGGGCGCGGCGGGGTTCGCGCTTCTGATCTGGTGGTTCGCGGGCGACGCCAAGCTGGGCGGCGTGGTGGCCGGGGGCTTTCTGGGCGCCTTTGGCGTGTTCGCGCTGGTCGCCTGGCTGTGCATCCTGGGCCTGGCGCGCGTGCGCCGGCTGGCCGCCGGACTGCCGGCGTTGCGCTTTGCGCTGGCGGGCGTGGTGCGCCGCCGGGCGGCCACGATCACCCAGGTCTGCGCGCTGGCGGTCGGCTTGATGGCGCTGCTGCTCCTGACCATGACGCGTACCGATCTGATCCAGGGCTGGCAGCGCACCATGCCGCCGGACGCGCCCAATCGGTTCCTGATCAACGTGCAGCCAGACCAGCGTCAGGCCGTGACCGACGCGCTGACGCGCGAAGGCCTGGGCCGCATCACGCTGTCGCCGATGGTCCGAGGACGTCTGATTGCCGTCAACGGCAAGCCGGTGGGCCCGGACGACTACGAAGAACCGCGCGCCAAGCGCCTGGTGGACCGCGAGTTCAACCTGTCGTATGGCGACGAGATGCCGTCCTCCAACCGCATCGAACAGGGCCGCTGGCTGACGCCGGGCGCGGCCGAGGTCTCGCTGGAGGCGGGGCTGGCGCAGTCGCTGCGCATCGGGCTGGGCGACAAGATGACGTTCGACGTGGCCGGCCAGCAGGTCGAGGTGGCGGTGTCGAGCATCCGCCGCGTGGATTGGGATACGATGCGCGTCAATTTTTTCGCCATCCTGACCCCCGCCGCACTGGCCGACATGCCCCAGAGCTGGATCACGTCCTTCTACCTGCCGCCCGAAAAAGCGGCGGTGCTGCCCGCCCTGGTGCGGGAGTTTCCGAACCTGACGGTGTTCGACGTGGGCGCCATCCTGCAGCAGTTGCAGTCCGTGCTAAATGAAGTGGGCCGCGCGGTGCAGCTGCTGTTCCTGTTCACCCTGGCCGCCGGCGTACTGGTGCTGTCCGCAGCGCTGACCGCGACGCGCGACGAGCGCATGCGCGAGGCGGCGGTGCTGCGCGCGCTGGGCGCCACGCGGCGTCAGCTTGCCCGTTCCCAGCGCATCGAGCTGTGGGCCGTGGGCGGGTTGGCAGGCTTGCTGGCGGCGGCCGGCGCGACCGCCATCGCTTGGGCTTTATCAACCCAGGTGTTCGACTTCACCATTACCCTCAGCCTCTGGCCGTGGCTGGCCGGCATCGGCGCCGGCATGCTGGGGGCGTGGGCGGGCGGCGCGCTTGCCCTGCGCGGCGTCCTGCGCACGCCGCCGCTCGTCACCCTCCGAGAAACCTGATGACGTCCCGCGTCCACACCATTACAGAACCCGTGGAAAATTCCCGCACCATGTTTGACCTTCTTGGCGGCGAAGCCGGCGTGCGCGCCCTCGTTGACCGCTTCTATGACCTGATGGACATGGAGCCCGACCTCAAGGAACTGCGCGCCGCCCACGGCCCCAGCCTGGACGAGGCGCGCGACAAGCTCTTCTGGTTCCTGTGCGGCTATTTCGGCGGTCCGGACCACTACATCGAACGCTTCGGCCATCCCCGCCTGCGGGCGCGCCACCTGCCGTTTTCCATCGGCGAGGTCGAGCGCGACCAATGGGTGACCTGTATCGGCCGGGCAATGGAAGACGAGGGCATCGAGCCCGTCCTGGTCGAGCGCCTGCTCGAATCGTTCTACGGCGTGGCCGACTGGATGCGCAACCGTGAAGGCTGACGATCAATCCGGCGCGCGGCGCACCACCTGGGATGGCCCGCTAGCCGGCGCCATGCTCAGCGACGCGCGGCGCCTCGCGGACGCGGGCCCCGAAGTCTTCAACCCCGCGCACTATGGCGACCGGGCCCGGCCCGTGGACGCCGGCGGGCGACAGGCCGCGTGGTTCGTGGAGGGGCAGGGCTGGCAGGGCGTGCTGCGGCGCTACCGCCGCGGCGGCATGATTGCCCGCATCAGCCGCGACGCGTATCTCTGGAACGGCGAGTCGCGCACGCGCAGTTTTCGCGAATACCGGCTGCTGGCCGCCCTGCGCGCGCAAGGACTGCCGGTGCCGGCGCCGCTGGCGGCGGCCTACTGGCGCCAGGGCCCAATCTATCGCGCCGCCATCGTGGTCGAACGCATTCCCGGCGTGCGCCCGTTGGCGCAGGCGCTTTCCGAGCCCCTGTGGCAGCCGGTGGCCGATGCCATCGTGCGCATGCACCGGGCGGGCGTCTGGCATGCCGATCTGAACGCGTTCAACATCCTGATTGGCAACGACGGCCGGGTCTGGCTCATCGACTTTGACCGCGGCACGCAGGGCGGGCTGTCGGAGCGGCAGCGCCAGGCCAATCTCGACCGCCTGCGCCGGTCACTACGCAAGGTGGCCGGAGAGGCCGGCGACCGTTTCTGGATGCGCATGCGCGACAGTTACTGGACAGCCTGGGGCATCGGAATCCAGCCCTGACCGCCGGCCCGCCCGCCGCGGGCCGCGACGGCAGCAATTGCGCCAATTACCCCGCAAAGTTGGGCAGGTCATCGCAAAATGGCTTTATCATTTCGCCTTTTGGTACTCCTGTCATAAACGGCATAGAGCAAGGGGGCTGGACATAATGGAACTGAAGGCGGGAATGCGCTGGGCGCTCGGCGCGGTGCTGGTCGCGGCGGCCACATCGGCGGCGGTGGCGCAGAACAAGGTCGTCAACGTCTACAACTGGGCCGAATACACGGCGCCGGACACGATCCCGGGTTTCGAAAAGGAAACCGGCATCAAGGTCCGCTATGACGTCTACGACAGCAACGATGCATTGCAGGCCAAGCTGCTGGCCGGCAAGTCGGGTTACGACGTCGTTGTCCCGTCCACCCATTACGCCTCGCGCCAGATCGAAGCAGGCCTCTTCCAGAAGCTGGACAAGTCCAAGATCCCCAACTGGAAGTACCTGGATCCCGAAGTCATGGCGCTGGTCGCCACGGTCGATCCCGGCAACGAGCACGCCATTCCGTGGGGCTACGGCACCAACGGCCTGGGCTACAACGTCACCAAGGTCAAGCAGATCATGGGCGACGACGTGGACCTGGCCAACTGGGACATGATCTTCAAGCCCGAGAACGCCGCCAAGCTGAAGGAGTGCGGCATCTCGATGCTGGACGAAGCCGCGCAGGTGTTCCCGGCCGTGCTCAAGTACCTGGGCAAGGACCCCAACAGCACCAACACCGCCGACTATCAGGCCGCGATGGAAGTGCTGAAGAAAATCCGTCCGTACATCCGCCAGTTCAGCTCGTCGGGCTACATCGACGAACTGGCCGTGGGCGACCTGTGCATGGTCTACGGCTTTTCCGGCGACGTCATGATCGCCCGCAAGCGCGCGCAGGATGCCAAGAAGCCCTATGAAGTGAACTACTTCATTCCCAAGGGTGGCGCGCCGGCGTGGTTCGACCTGATGGTCATCCCCAAGGATGCGCCGCATCCCGAAGAGGCGCTGGCGTTCATCAACTACATCGAAACGCCGAAGGTCCATGCGGCCATCACCAACACCATGTTCTACCCGAACGCCAACAAGGAAGCGCGGCAGTTCGTGAACAAGGATGTGGCTGAAAATCCCATGATCTACCCGCCCGCCGAGGTCTCCAAGACCCTGTACGTGATCAAGGCGCTGCCCTTGAACATTTCACGGCTGCAGAACAAGTTGTGGTCCGAGCTGAAGTTGGGAAATTAGTCATCATGAACGATAGCCGTTACTCGGCGCAGCAGGCGGACCCGGACGAGTTCGTCCGGGTCTCCGATGTTGTAAAGATCTTTGGCGACGTGGTGGCCGTGCGTTCGGTCAACCTGTCCGTCAAGCGCAACGAAATCTTCGCGCTGCTGGGCAGCTCGGGTAGCGGCAAGTCCACCTTGCTGCGCATGCTGGCCGGATTCGAGGAAACCACCTCGGGTCAGATCCTGCTGGACGGCGAGGACATCACCAGCGTGCCGCCGTACCGCCGGCCCGTGAACATGATGTTCCAGTCGTACGCGCTGTTCCCGCACATGACGGTCGAGGCCAACGTGGCCTTCGGCCTCAAGCAGGAAGGCGTGGACCGCGCGGAAATCCATGACCGTGTGTTCGAGGCGCTGGACCTGGTGCAGATGGCGGGCTATTCGCGCCGCAAGCCCAACCAGCTCTCGGGCGGGCAGCAGCAGCGCGTGGCGCTGGCGCGCAGCCTGGTCAAGCGTCCCAAGCTGCTTTTGCTGGACGAGCCCATGTCGGCGCTGGACAAGCAGATCCGCCAGAAGACGCAGATCGAACTCGTGAAGATCCTGGAGCAGGTCGGCGTGACCTGCATCATGGTCACGCACGACCAGGAAGAAGCCATGACCATGGCGCACCGCCTGGCCGTCATGACCGAAGGCCAGATCGTCCAGTGCGGCACGCCGCAGGACGTGTATGCCTTCCCGAACTCGCGCTTCGTCGCCAGCTTCATCGGGTCGACCAACATGTTTACCGGCACCATCGTGGTCGACGAGCCCGATCACGTGGCCATCGAATGCGCCGAGCTGACCCGTCCGCTCTTCGTGAACCACGGGGTCAGCGAACCCCTGGGCATGGAAGTGCATGTCTCCATCCGGCCCGAGCGCCTGCTGGTCTCGCGTGAACAACCGGACGGCGACTACAACTGGGCTCACGGCATGGTCAGCCACATGGCCTGGATGGGCAGCTATGCCCTCTATCAGATCCGCCTGGACTCCGGCAAGACGGTCGAGGCCAGCGTGCCCAGCCGCATGCTGGCCCAGATGGACGCGCCGGGCATCGACGAAGAAATCTTCGTGAGCTGGGACGCCGACAGCGCGACGGTGCTGGCGTCATGATCCGCTTTTCGCCCCGCGACTGGCTCCCGTCGGGCCGGGCCCTGGCGGTGGTGCCGCCGTTCGCCTGGCTCGTGCTGTTTCTGCTGCTGCCGTTCCTCCTGGTGCTGAAGATCAGCTTTGCCGAGATGAAATTCGGCATTCCGCCGTACACGTCGTTGGCGCAGTTTCAGGACGAGGCCATCCAGTTCAGCCTGCACCTGCTCCAGCGAAGCAATGACTTTGGCAGTCT
>CBHWAL010000075.1:0-12094 GCA_966111495.1 uncultured Achromobacter sp.
AGCCCACCGGGCCGATCACGTAACGCACCTTGTCCTCGAACACCAGGCGGTTCGCCACCGTGACGGCCTCGTTCGCCTGGTACTTGTCGTCGTAGGCCACGACTTGCACCCGGTACTTCTTACCGCCCACTTCCAGACCGCCCGCCTCGTTCACCTGATCGGCCGCGACCTCCGCGGCGTTCTTCATGCCCTGCCCCCAGGCGGCGCCCGCGCCGGACAGGGTGACCAGCGCGCCGAGCTTCAGCGTTTCCTGCGCGTGGGCCGGTATTGCGGCGGCCAGCGCGAAAGCGCCGGCCAGGATGATCGGATAACGCATGTCGTCTCCTGAGGATGCGGGCCCCAGCGGCCCGTCGGTAATGCCCGCTCTATTGGCGGGCGATGGCGTCCAGCACCGGCAGCACGTAGCCGCGGAACTGCTCGGGGTTTTCGCTCATCGGGAAGTGTCCCAATTCGCGCATGATGATCACCTGAGCGCCAGGGATGCTGGCGGCGGTGCGCAGGGTGTCTTCCGGCGTGCAGGAGAAGTCGTATTCGCCTGTCAGCAGGTAGAGCGGACACAGGTCGGTGCGGATGCCATCCAGGCGCCCGCGCAGGTCGCTGTCCACGCGGTAGAAGTGCAGGTCGCCGCGAAACACGCCGGGACCGCCCTGCATGTATTGCCACAGCGTTTCGTGGCGATGCACGGCGGGAGACTGGGGCGCGACCAGCCCGGACACCAGCGCCGCGCAGACCTCACCGCCATGCACGTCGCCGCGATGCAGCCATGACGTGTCGTACCAGGGCGCCTGGTGATCGGCGGCTTCGACGCCGATCAGCGCACGGAAATCACGGGAATGCAGATGCGCGAGCTGCAGCACGATGCGCCCGCCGATGGAGCAGCCGATGAGCGCCGGCCGGTCCAGCGCCAGCGCGTGGCAGAAGGCCATCACGGTCTCGACGTACAGGTCCGTGGAAAGCCGGTATTCCTCGTCCTGCCAGCCTTCGGGCGGATACGACTTGCCGTGCCACGGCAGGTCGAGCGCAATGACGCGATAGCGCGAGGTGATCTCCGGGTCGCACATCATGTGCCGGTACTGACGGCCATCGGCGCCGGCAGTGTGCAGGCACACCAGCGGTATGCCTTCGCCCGCTTCCTCGAAATAGACGCGGCAGCGCCGGCCGGCAATGTCGAACGACACGTAGCGGCCGACGATGGGTTCCAGCGCCGCGCTCATGCGTGCACCTGCCGCGCCGAGGCCAGCAGGTCCTTGACGAACTGCAGGTGGGCCATCAACGGCTGGAGATTGCCATCGATGCGCAATTCGCCGCGCTTGGCGAGCGCAAAGATGTCGTGCCAGCCGGCGTCCGGCACGGCCTGCCAGAAATGCGACCAGGCGGCTTCCGAGGCCTGCATTGCGACGTCGGACGAAGGCAGCGGGGCCGCGGGGACCTCGGCGGCCATGACGCGTCCGTCGCGGATGCGCACGAGGACCGGATGGGCGCCGAACCGCACCAGCAGATCCATGTCGACCTGGCGCGGCCGCGAAAACGACAGCGCGCTGTCACGAAAACGCTGCGCAAGCTGCGCGCCGCCAGCGTCGCGCGCGGGCATGGCTTGGATTTGCATTGTCTCTTCCCTTTTTTGCGCGTTCTTATATGCAGAACGCTTATTCTTTCTGTAAGAACATTCTAAGGATTGAAAACTGGCCGTGTCAACACGGGGAAATCACGGAAATCGCGGTCTTGTCGGGCACTGCCGGATGCCGGCGCTGCCGCCCGGCGCGACGGTCCGCTATTGCACCGAGAGCGTCCGCCAGCCGGGATCCAGCGCGAGCGGGCAGGCGGTGAGGGCCTGCAGTTCGTTGAACGTCAGCCCCGCCACCATCGCCCTGACCTGCATGCCCGCCGGCGTCACGACCAGGATGGCCAGGTCCGTATAGATGCGGTCCACGACCCCGGCGCCCGTCAGCGGGTAGGTGCATTCGCGCACGATCTTGGGCTGCCCGTCCTTGGTGACGTGCTCCATCGTGATGTAGACCTGGCGCGCGCCGGCCACGAGATCCATGGCCCCGCCAACAGCCGGTATGGTGTCGGCCGCGCCCGTGTCCCAGTTGGCGAGGTCGCCCTTTTCGGACACCTGGAACGCGCCCAGCACCGTCAGGTCCAGATGGCCGCCGCGCATCATGGCAAACGACACCACGTGATCCGTGATGGACGCGCCCGGCAACAGGGTCACTGCCTCCTTGCTGGCGTTGATGAGGTCCAGGTCCAGCGGCGCGTTGGGATCGCCCGGCCCCATTCCGACGATCCCGTTTTCGGTGTGCAGGATCACGTCCCGTCCCGGAGGCAGAAAGGCCGAGACCTGCGTCGGAATGCCGATGCCCAGATTCACATAGGCGCCGTCCTCGATGTCCGCCGCCACCAGGCGCGCGATGTCGCGCCGGCCGAGTTTTTCATAGCCCATGACCCGCTCCCTCTTGCACCACCCGTTTGACGAAGATGCCCGGCGTCATCACGTGTTCGGGCGGGATGTCGCCCAGGTCTACGATCTCGTCCACCTGCGCCACCGTCGTGGCGGCGGCCATGCACATGACCGGCGCGAAATTGCGGCCCGCGTAGCGGTACACCAGGTTGCCCCAGCGATCCGCCGTGCGCGCCTTGACGAACGCATAGTCGCCCTTGAGCGGCGACTCCAGCACGTAGCCCACGCCGTCGATGACGCGGGTTTCCTTGCCGCGCGCCAGCGGGGTGCCGAAGGCCGTCGGTGTGAAGAACGGCCCCAGGCCCGCGCCCGCCGCGCGCATGCGTTCGGCCATCGTGCCCTGCGGCACGCATTCGAGCTCGACCTTGCCGGCCCGGTACGCGTCCGCGAAGGCCGCGGCGTTCGGGTTCTTGCGGTCGGACGAGCGCGCGAACGAGCAGATCATCTTGCGCACCCGGCCCGCCGTCACCAGCTCACTGAGCCCGCGCTTGCCGTTGCCCGCGTTGTTGTTGACGATTGTCAGCTCGCGCGCGCCCTGGTCCAGCAGCGCGCAGATCAGTTCGGTCGGCACGCCCGAGGCGCCGAAGCCGCCGATCAGGATCACCGCCCCGTCCTGCACGCCCGCTACCGCGGCCGCCAGGGAATCGACTGTCTTGTCCAGCATGGCTCTTTCTCCTGGGATCTCAGTGTGTGGCCGGGCCGCCGAGAATGGCAGTGGACTGGCTGGACAGCGTGCCGCCGTTGCCGTGCACCAGCGCAATGTCGGCGCCTTGCACCTGGCGCTCGCCCGCCTGCGCCCGGAGCTGGCGCACGGCCTCGATCACCAGGAAGATGCCGTACATGCCGGGATGCACGCACGACAGCCCGCCGCCATTGGTGTTGACCGGCAAGCGGCCGCCGGGCGCGATCGCCCCGCCCTGCACGAACGCTCCGCCCTCGCCCTTCTTGCAGAAGCCCAGATCTTCCAGGAACAGCAGCGTGTTGATCGTGAAGGCGTCGTACAGCTCGGCCACGTCCACGTCGGCCACCGTCAGGCCCGCCATCGCCAGCGCGCGCTTGCCCGACTCGGCGGCCGCGGTGACGGTCAGGTCCTCCATGGACGAAATCTGGCGGTTCCACACCGCCGTCGCACTGCCCAGCACATAAACGGGAGGCTGCTTCAACTGGCGCGCGCGGTCCGCGCGGACCATCACGTAGGCGCCGCCGCCGTCGCTGACCAGGCAGCAGTCGCGCACGGTCAGCGGATCGGACACCGGACGGGAAGCCAGCACGTCCGCGATCGACAGCGGGTCGCGCATCGCCGCCTCCGGATTGAGGCGCGCCCAGGCTCGTGCCGCGACCGCCACTTCGGCAAGCTGCTCGCGCGTCGTGCCGTACTGGTGCATGTGCCGGGCGGCCGCCAGCGCGTAGGACGTCACGGGCGACAGGGGCGAGTACGGATACTCGAACGGCTGCGGGTCCAGCAGCGTGCGCGCCTTGACGCCCTCCTTGCGGCCGAACACCGCCGTCTTCTGCGTGCTGCCGTAGCAGACCAGGACCGCATTGCACTGCCCGCACACCAGCGCCATCACCGACGGCAGCAGGTGCGAGACGAAGCTGGATCCGCCCAGCATCGTGGCCTCGATGTAGCGCGGCTTGAGGCCCAGATACTCGGCGACCGGCATGCTCCACATCGTGGCCGACGAGCTGCACGTTGCCAGGCCGTCGATGTCGCGCATGGTCAGGCCCGCATCTGCGACCGCGCGAGCGGCGGCCTGCGCCAGCACTTCCATTTCAGTAAACCCGTGAGCTTCGCCCAGGCCCGCATGTCCCACCCCCGCGATGGCGACCTGTCCGCGCAACGATTCCAACGACATCATGCGACCTCCGCCGGAACGAACACCACCAGCGGCTGCCCCTCGCCGCGCAGCACGCGCGCCTGGACCGGCATGCCGATGCGCAGGCCTTCCGGCGCGACGCCGTCGATGCGGCTCATCATGCGCACGCCCTCCTGCAGATCGACCAGCGCCACGTTGTAGTCGCCGCCTGCTTCAGATTTGCGCCGCACGATGCTGAACGAATAGACTGTGCCCGCGCCCGAAGGCTCGGTCCACGCCAGATCCTGCGCGCCGCAGTGCATGCACAGCACCCGCGGAAAGAACTGATGCGCGCTGCAGGATGCGCATCGCTGGATCCGGAAGCGGCCCTCGGCGAGATTCGAAAAATACTGTTCCTGCGGCCCGCGTGGCGCGGCGCCCTCCATTTCCCTCTGCATTGCCCTGTCTCCTGATTCTTCTGCGGGACGCATCCACGGCGCCCCAGTTCGTCACAAGTCCGCGAAGGTTTGACCCTGCGCGACCAGCCGTTCCAGCAAGGGTGCGGGACGCCAGAGTTCGCCGTGCGCCGCGTGAAACTGCCGGATCGTCGCCAGCACCTGCGCCAGCCCCTGCTGCTCGGCGTAAAACAAGGGGCCGCCCCGGTGCACCGGAAATCCGTAGCCGTTCACATAGATGACGTCGATGTCCGATGCGCGGCGCGCAATGCCCTCTTCCAGAATGCGCGCGCCTTCGTTGACCAGCGCATACATCGTGCGCTGCACGATCTCTTCGTCCGAGATGACGCGGCGCGCAGTGCCGTCTTCACGAGCGCAGGTCTCGATCAGCGCCAGCACATCGGGGTCTTCCAGCGGCGTGCGGCTGCCGGCCTCGTAGCGGTAAAAGCCGCTGCCCGTCTTCTGTCCGAAGCGGCCCTGCTCGCACAGGCGGTCGGCCACGCGCGAATAGCGCAGATGCGCCGGCCGCGTGGGGGCCATGCGCTTGCGAAACGCCCAACTGATGTCCAGCCCCGCCATGTCGGCCATGCGCAGCGGCCCCATCGCCAATCCGAAACGCTGCAGCGCGCCGTCCACTTGCGCGGGCGTCGCGCCTTCTTCGAGCAGGAAGTGCGCCTCGCGCGTGTACGGGCTGACCATGCGGTTGCCGACGAACCCGTCGCACACGCCGACCAGCACCGGCAGCTTGCCCATCTTGCGCGCCAGCCGGAACACGGCGGCGACGACGTTGCCGTCGGTTTCGCGGCCTTTCACCACCTCCAGCAGCCGCATGACGTTCGCGGGACTGAAGAAGTGCATGCCCAGCACCTGCGCGGGACGTCCCGTGAAAGCGGCGATCTCGTCGATATCCAGCCGCGACGTGTTCGACGCCAGGATCGCGGAGGGTTTGCAGATGCGGTCCAGCGCCTGAAAAATATCGCGCTTGACGGCCATGTCCTCGAAGGCGGCCTCGATGACCAGATCCGCGTTGCGCAGATCGTCCAAATGCAGGCTGGTGTGGATGCGCGCCTGGCGCTCCTCGACCTGCGCGGCGCTCAGCTTGCCCTTGGCAGCGGTGGCGGCATAGTTCTTCGTGATCACGTCCCACCCGCGCGCCAGCGCCTGCGCGTCGCGTTCGACCAGCACCACGTCCAGTCCCGCGTTGGCAAGACTCATGGCGATACCGCCGCCCATCGTGCCCGCGCCCACCACGCCCACCGTGGCGATCGGCGCCTGGGCGCGCCATTCGGGCGGCAACTTCACGGCGGCGCGCTCGGCAAAGAACAGATGCCGCTGCGCCTTGGACTGCGGTCCGTTCACCAGTTCCAGGAAGCGCTCACGCTCGTACGCCAGTCCGTCATTCAGCGTTGAACGCGCGGCGTATTCCACGCAGTCCACGCAGGCTAGCGGCGCCACGCAACCGCGGAAGCGTCGCGCCGCTTCCTGGCGGGCGCGTTCGTAGACGCCGGGATCGGCGGGCGATGCCACCGGCCGTGCGCCCACGATGCGCGCGGCCAGCGGCGCGTCCGCAACGGCCAACGCGTAAGCCGATGCCTGTTCGATCAGATCCTTCGCGCAGACCTTGTCGACCAGTCCCCACTGGGCCGCCAACTCTGCGTCGACGGGATCTCCGCCGCCGATCATGGACAGCGCCCGTTCAACGCCCACGAGTCGCGGCAGGCGCTGCGTGCCGCCCCCGCCCGGCAGCACGCCCAGCTTCACTTCGGGCAGCCCCAACGACGCACCGGCCTGCGCCACGCGGTAGTGGCAGCCCAGCGCCAACTCAAGGCCCCCGCCGAGCGCCGCGCCATGAATCGCGGCCACCACGGGCTTGGCCGCGCCCTCGATCTGCGCGATGAGCGACCGCAGCGTCGGCTCACGCGCCGGCAGCGGCGTGTTGAATTCGCGGATCTCCGCGCCGCAGCAGAAGAAATCGCCATCACCCGCCAGCACCAGCGCGCACACTGTCTCGTCGGCCAGCGCGGCGTCGATGGCCGCGTGCAGTTCGGTGCGCAGCGCCGCGCTCAGGCTGTTGACCAGCGGATTGCGCAACGTCAGCAACGCGACGCGCCCCGATTCCCTGCGTTCCGTATGGATCAGCATGGCCTCGTCACTCCAGTTCGACCACGGCCTGGCCTTCGTCCACCTCGTCGCCCTCGTTGACAAGCACGCGCGCCACCACGCCCGCGCGCTCCGCTTCCACGGGGATCTCCATCTTCATCGACTCGACCTTGGCGACACTGTCGCCCGCCTCGACGCGCTGGCCGGGGCTGACGGTGACCGCGACCACACGGCCCACCACGGGGGTTTCCACTTTGAACATTGCCTGCTCCTGATAGTTATCGGTATGGATGTTTCGGTACGACACCTGCGAGAGAACTACGCGGCCTGCGACTGGGCCTCGGCCAGCATGCGTTCCATCAGCCCGGTGCTGACCTGCCCCGCGCGGAACGCCGGGTCTTCGAGCACCCGGCGCACAAAAGGAATGTTGGTCTTGACGCCTTCGACGCGAAACTGCGCCAGCGCGGCCGCCAGCAAGTCCAGCGCCGCTTCGCGCGTCGCGGCATGCGCGATCACCTTCGCCAGCATCGGGTCGTAGTGGCTCGATACGCGGCAGCCCTGCGCATAGCCGGTCTCGATGCGCACGCCGGGCATTTCGGGCGGCTGGAACACGCGCAACGGGCCGGGCGATGGCAGAAAGCGCACCGGGTCTTCGGCATACACGCGCGCCTCGATGGCGTGGCCGCTGAGCGGCGGCACTACCGGCAGCACGTCCTGCATGCGCTCGCCGCCCGCCAGCCTGAGTTGCGCCGCCACCAGATCCACGCCGGTCACCGCTTCGGTCACGGCATGCTCGACCTGCAGGCGGGTGTTGATCTCAAGAAACGAAAAGCCGGAATCTGGCGTGTACAGCATCTCCACCGTGCCGATCACGTCGTAGCCCATCCCCGCCAGCATGGTCTCCAGCCGCGTGCCCATCGCCTCGACCGCCGCACGCGGCAGCGCAGGCGCCGGCGCTTCCTCCAGCACCTTCTGGTGGCGGCGCTGCGTGGAGCAGTCGCGTTCGTACAGGCAGCGCACCTGCCCGTGGCGGTCGGCCAGGAACTGGAACTCGACGTGGCGCGGGTCGCGCAGCAGCTTTTCCAGATACAGGTCCGAGCCGCCGAAGCTGCGCTCGGCGATCTGCCGGGCGCGCGTCCATTGCGCCTCGGCGTCCCGCGGCCCCTCCAGCGCCAGCATCCCGATGCCGCCACCGCCCGACGCCGGCTTGATCAGCACCGGATAGCCCAGGTCCTCGGCGGCGCGGCGCAACGCCTCGAGGTCGTCGCCCAGCACCGCGCTGCTCGGCGCCATCGGCATGCCCAGCGCCCGCATGGCGTCACGCGCCTGGGTCTTGTGTCCCAGCATCCGGATCCAGCGCGGCGACGGGCCTATAAAAACCAGGCCGGCCTGCTCCACGGCCTCGGCGAACGCCGCGTTCTCGGACAGGAATCCGTAACCCGGGTGCAGCGCATCCGCACCGCACTCACGCGCGACGCGCAGCAGGGTTTCCTGGTTCAGGTAGCTCTGCGAGGCGGGTGATGGACCGATCGGGACGGCCAGGTCCGCTTCGGACAGGTACGGCAGATCGCGGTCGGCCTCGGCGTAAACGGCGACCGACTCGATCCCCAGGCCGCGCAAGGCGCGGATGACGCGCCGGGCGACGGCGCCGCGATTGGCCACGATGACTCGTTTCATGTTGGGCTCCTGGCGCGGCATCACGGACGGTAGCCGAAGGCCCGGGGACCGGGTTCGCGCAGCGGCGCCACCAGCTCCACGAATTCCTCCAGCGCCTGACGGGTGGCGGCGGGATCGATGATGTCTTCCACGACAAAGGCTTCGGCGCTGCGAAAGGGCGAGGTCAGGCTGCGGACGCGCGCTTCGATCTCGCCCATCTTGGCCTGCGGATCCTCGGAGGCCTCGATCTCGGCCTTGTAGGCGACCTCCAGTCCGCCCTCCACCGGCAGCGAGCCCCACTGGGCCGACGGCCATGCATAGCGGAAGTTGAAGCGGCCCGCGCTCTGGTGCCCGCCCGCCGCCACACCGAACGCCTTGCGCACGATGATCGAGCACCACGGCACCGTGGATTGCGCGACGGCCGTCAGCGCGCGCACGCCGTAACGCATGGCGCCGGCCTTCTCGGCATTCAGCCCGATCTGGAACCCGGGCACGTCGACCAGGTTGACGACGGGCAGATGGAACGTCTCGGCCAGGTCCAGCAAGCGCGTGAATTTTTCGGCGGCCGGGCCGTCCCACCCGCCACCGTAGTGATAGGGATCACTGCCAAACACCGCCACCGGCCAGCCGTCGATGCGGGCCAGGCCGGTGATGACGGCGCGGCCCCAGCGTTTGCCGATCTCCATGAACGAGCCCTCGTCGACCAGCGCCTCCAGAATCGGCCGCATCTTGTACACGGCGCGCGTGTCGGCCGGAATGGCGTCCCGCAGCCAGTCCTGCGCGCCAGCCCGGCCGGGCTCGGCCGACCGCGGGGGCAGCTCGTGCACCGAGCGCGGCAGGTACGAAAGAAAGCGGCGCACGCGCGCGAAGGCGTCCTCTTCGGATTCCGCCTCGTCGTCCACCACGCCGTTGCGGGTGTGGATGTCGCTGCCGCCCAGCTCGTTCTTGTCCAGGTTCTGGCCGATGCGGGCGACGACGGGCGGACCCGCGATGAAGAGCTGCGAGGTGTCGCGCACCATGACCGAGTAGTGGCTGGCCGCCACGCGCGCCGCGCCCAGGCCAGCGCCAGGGATGCGACGGGCACGGTTGCCAGGTTCTGCGCCATCAGCGGCCACATGCGCAGTTTGGGGAGCAGCGTGTGGCCCTTGATCTCGATATTGCGCACCGAGCCGCCGCCGCCCGTGCCGTCGACCAGCCGGATGAGCGGCATGCGCAGGTCCTGCGCCATGCGCTCGGATTCCACCAGCTTGTCGCCGACCGCCCCGTCGTTGGCGCCGCCGCGCACGGTGAAGTCGTCGGCCGCGACAACGACAGGCCGGCCCTGCACCGTGGCGCGGCCGATCAGCAGGTTCGATGGCGTGAAATCGGTCAGGCGCCCCTGCGCGTCATAGTCGCCGCTGCCCGCCAGCGCCCCCACTTCCCGGAATGACGCCGGGTCGACCATCCTGTCGATCCGCTCGCGCACCGGCAGCTTGCCGTTCTCGCGGTGCCGGCGCACCTTCGCCTCGCCCCCCATGCGCGCCGCCAGTTCCTTGCGCAACGCCAATTCCTGCAGTTCTTTTTCCCAGGACACCTTGTGCTCCTTCCTGCCAGTTGCCCGCGCGGCCACCGCCGCCGCGGCTCAGTCGATCTTGATGTTTGCGCGCTTGATGAGCGTCTCGTTCTGCTTGAGCTCGTCAGCGATCTTTTGCCGGAACTCCTTGGGCGATTGCGTCGAGGGATTGCCCTGCGCCGCAAGCCGCGCGCGCACCGCAGGATCCTTGGCCGCTGCGGCGATCTCGCGGTTCAGCCGGTCCACGATGGCGGGCGGCGTGCCCGCTGGCGCAAACACGCCCACCCAGAACGAGATGTCGAAGTCCGGGTAGCCCAGCTCGGCCACGGCGGGCACGTCGGGCAGGTCATGCCAGCGCTGCGCGGTGGATACGGCCAGCGCCTTGAGCTTGCCCGCCTTGATGAGCGGCACGCCGGACAGCGTGTCAAAGCCGAAGTCGACTTCCTTGGACAGCAGCCCCGCCTCCATCGGCGCCGCACCGCGGTAAGGCACGTGCAGCATCTGCACGTCCGACATCGTGGCAAGCTGCGCGCCCGCCAGGTGCATCAGGTTGCCGTTGCCGGCCGACCCGTAGCTGACCGTGTTGGGATTGCGCCGCGCCAGGTCGACCAGCGACTTGACGTCCTTCACGCCGGCCACGCGCGGGTTTTCGGCGTTGATGGTCAGGATGAAAGGCACGGAGACCACGGTGGTCACCGGCTCGAAGTCCTTCAGCGGGTGGTACTGCAGGTCCTTGTAGAGCAAGGGATTGACGGTGATTGAACTGGAATTGCTGACCAGGATCGTGTAGCCGTCCGGCTTGGCCTGCGCCACCATGCGGGCGGCAATCATGCCGTTCGCGCCCGTCCGGTTTTCGACCACGAACGTCTGGCCCATGCGGGTGGACAGCGCGTCGCCGACGATGCGCGCCACGATGTCGATCGTGCTGCCGGGGCTGAAGCCCACGACGAACTTGACCGGGGCGTTGGGATAGTCGGCCGCGCTTGCGGCCGCCGGCAATGCCGCGCACCAGGCGAACGCGCCTGCTGCCAGCCATTTTGCAACTGTCATGATGTGTCTCCTCCGTGATTGCATGGATCCGCGCCGGGCGCTGCGTTGGCGCACGGCTGCGGATTGCGTTGGTGTCTACTGCGCTGCGACGGCGCCGGAAGCCTTTACGGCCTGGCCCCACTTCTCCTCTTCCTGCTGCATGAAGGCGGCGAATGCCTTGGGCGTGCTGTTGACGACTTCGCCGCCCAGGCCCTCGATGCGGGTCTGCATCGCCGGCGTGGCCACAATCTTCGACACGTCTTCATAGATGCGCTGCGCCTGTTCCTGCGGCATGGCGGCCGGCGCCAGGATGCCGAACCAGGTGGCGGCCTCGAAACCGGGCATGCCCGCCTCGGCAAACGTCGGCACGTCGCGCAACGCCTGCACCCGCTTGCCGTTGGCGACGGCCAGCGCACGCAGCTTGCCGGACTCGATCAGCGGCAGCGCGGACGTGATGGTGGCCAGCATCATCTGCACCTGCCCGCCCGCCAGGTCCGTGAAGGCCGGCGCGTCGCCCCGGTAAGGCACGTGCGTGATGTTCGATTTCGTGGCGATCTTGAAGAGTTCGCCGCTCAGGTGTTGCGCCGTGCCATTGCCCGGCGAGGCAAAGTTCACCGCGCCGCCGTTCTGCTTCAGGTACGTCAGGAACTCCGGCAGCGTCTTGGCCGGAATGGCGGGGTTGACCACCAGCACCAGCGGCACCTTGGTCACCAGCGTGATCGGCGCGAAGTCCTTGACGGGGTCGTAGCTGAGCTTGCTGTACAGGTGGCCGCTGATCGTGTGCGCGGACGTGGTCATGAACAGCGTGTAGCCGTCGCCGCGCGCGCGGGCCACGGAACTTGCGCCGATCGTGGTGCCTGCGCCGGCGCGATTTTCAACGATGACCGATTGCCCCCACGTCTGCGTGAGCCGTTCGGCAACGGCGCGCGCGACCACGTCGGTGGCGCCGCCGGCCGGATACGGCACGATCATCGACACGGGTTTCGAAGGGTAGGTGTCGGCGTGCGCCGCCGCCGTGAACAGCGTCGCGGCACAAGCCAGCGCA
>CBHWAL010000076.1:0-12061 GCA_966111495.1 uncultured Achromobacter sp.
GCTCAACGACCCACGCTACACCCCCAACCAAAAGCCTTCAAGAACCAAAAAAACCCGACTCGCCCCAGCGCCATCGAGGATTAAGCAACCCGAGCCCGGCGCGGCGTGGGCCTGGGGCGGGCGTCTAAAGAACCCAATCCTCCATCAGCAACAGCACTCCAAGCTACCCCACCAACCCCACCGACATCCCCCCACACACATAAAGCACCTGCCCAGTCACAAACCCAGCGCGCGGGTCCAGAAACATAGCCACGGTATGCGCCACCTCATCGGGCCGGCCAACTCTTCCCACGGGAATCGCCGCCTCCAACGCCAGCGTCTTCGGCGCCCCCGGCGGATTGGACTGGTTGAAAAGCTCAGTCGCGACCGGCCCCGGCGCCACGGTGTTCACTGTGATGCCATCCCCCGCCAGTTCCAACGCCCAGGTCCGCGTCATGCCCGCCAGCCCGGCTTTGGACGCCCCATAGACCGACCGCCCTCCCTTGCCCAACGCGGCCCTGCTGCCGATATTCACCACGCGCCCGTACTTCGCCTGCCGCATGCCCGGCAGCAGCGCCTGCATCAGCAGGATCGGCGCGGTCAGGTTCAGCGCCATCGTGCGCGCCAGTTCCTCCTGCGTAATGTCCTCGATATTGGCCACCTGGATCATCCCCGCGTTGTTCACCAGATGCAGCACCGGCTGCTGCGCGGCAAGTTCCCGGCCCGCGGCGATGGTCGCCGCCGCGTCGCACAGATCCACCGAGCGGAACGTCTCGCCCGGCAACAGTGTCTCGGGCGACGTACGACTGAAATTGACGACATGAAAGCCGTCTTCGATCAGCCGCGCCACGATGGAGCGGCCGATTCCCCGGCTTGCGCCGGTGACAAGAGCGATGGGCGTGTTCATTGCGCTTTGATTCCCTGGTCCTTGATGAGTCCGCCCCACTTCTTGCGTTCGGCGGATTCGAACGCGGCCAGATCCGGGCCAAACAGCGTGCCCGGCTTGGCGCCCATCGTGGCGAAGTTGGCGGCGATGGCTGGCGTCGCCAGGCCGCTGCGAGCGGCGGCGATCAATTGCTCGACCACCGGCGCGGGCGTATTGCGCGGCGCGTACAACGCAAACCACGCCGTCACGTCAAAACCCGGCAGGCCAGACTCTGCAACGGTAGGCAGGTCAGGCACCGAGGGATCGCGCGCGGCAGACGTCACCGCCACCCCGCGCACCAGATTGCCATCCTTGATCTGCGCCAGCGCCCCCGGCAGGTTGTCGAACAGCAGGTCCACCTGCCCGCCCGCCACTGCCGGCAGCGAAGCCGACGTGCCCTTGAACGGCACGTGCAGCATCGTCACCCCCGCCATGGCCTCGAAGTACGCGCCCGTCAAATGCACCGACGAGCCGATGCCCGGTGACGCATAGGTCAGCTTCTTGTCCGCCGACTGCTTGGCCGCCTTGATCACGTCCGCCACCGTCTTGTAGGGCGACTTCGCGCTGACGGCGATCACGTTCGGCGTGGTCGACACCAGCGCGATCGGCACGAGGTCGCGCTCGGGATCGAACGGCATGTTGCCGTAGAGAAACTGGTTGATCGTCTGCGTGCCGATGGTGCCCAGCCCCAGCGTGTAGCCGTCGGCCTTCGCCCGGGCGACGTAAGCCATGCCGATATTGCCGCCCGCGCCCGGCTTGTTTTCAACCAGCACCGTCTGCTTCAGCCCCGGCTGCAGTGCGTTGGCGATGGCGCGGCCAAAGAGGTCCGCGCCGCCGCCCGGCGGATACGGCACGACGACGGTCACGGGATGATCCGGATAGCCCGCGGCCTGGACCGCGGGCAGCGCCAGAACGGCTAGCGCGGCAAGGGCGAAGCGCCATCCGGCGCGCGGATGCGGCAATTGCGTCATGGTCTCGTCTCCTTTTGAACCCGCTGATTGCGGATTTCTTTTTAAAGTACGTAAATACGTACTATATTCATAAGAACATAGAAGACCGATAGGAGACAAGCAGATGAAACGCTGGACGCAACGCCCCGAAGGGTCCACCTGGGGCGACTTTGGCCCGGACGACGAACTGGGCCGCCTGAACCTGCTGACCGAAGAAAAGGTGCTGCAGGCGGTACGCGAAGTCCGCACCGGCAAGGTCTTCTGCCTGTCGCTGCCGCTGGACCTGCCCGGCGGCAACGTGCTTAATCCGCGCCGCCACGCGCCCACGCTCAAGCCCACCTTCCGCGAAGGCACGCCCTATCTGAACTTTGCGATGTCGCAGGTGCAGCCCGACGCGATCGACGTGCTGTCGGACGATCAGGTCACGCTGTCGATGCAGTACTCGACACAGTGGGACGGCCTGTGCCACGTGGGCGCCATGTTCGACATCCAGGGCGACGGCCAGGCGCGCCGCGTTTACTACAACGGCTACGCCGCCGGCGTCGACGTATTTGGCGGCGCCGATCCGGACAACGCGCAAGCGCCCTGCTGCCCGGCGGGTGGCTCCTATGCGCGCAAGCTCAGCGTCAGCCGCTACGCCGAAAAAGGCATGCAGGGCCGCGGCGTGCTGGTGGATCTGGCGCGCGCCTTCGGCCCCGGCCGCACGATCGTCGGCCATGACCAGCTTCAAGCCGCCATGCGCGACCAGGACGCCCTGCCCGAGCCCGGCGACATGCTGGTGCTGCGCACCGGTTTCGCGGAAGCCGTCGTGGCCATGAATGGCCAGCCCGATCCCCACCAGCTTGAGCAAACGGGCGCAGTGCTGGACGGTTCCGACCCCGCGCTGCTGGACTGGATCACGCAATCCGGCATCGCGGCTATCTGCGCCGACAACTACGCAGTGGAGTCCTATCCGGCGCGCACGTCCGGCCCCGGCCATTCCATCCTGCCGCTGCACCACCATTGCCTCTTCAAGCTGGGCGTGCCCTTGGCCGAGCTTTGGTATCTGAAGGACCTGGCCGACTGGCTCCACGCAAACGGCCGCAGCCGGTTCCTCTTGACCGCGCCTCCCCTGCGCATGCCGGGCGCCGTGGGTTCGCCCGTGACGCCCATTGCCACGGTGTAAGCCATGCCCCTGCTGTACTCGACATTCTCCGACCATCTGGATGCGCTGGCCGCCCGCCAGCCCGATGCCATTGCGCTGATCGACCGCGACCAGCCGCTCAGCTTCGCGGACCTGCGCACGCGCAGCCTGGCGCTGGCGGCAGGCCTGTCCCGCATCGGCGTGCAGCCCGGCCACCGCGTTGCCGTCTGGCTGCCCAATTGCGCGGCCTGGGTCGAATCCTTTTTCGCGTGCGCCCATCTGGGCGCGCTGGTGCTTGCCGTCAACACGCGCTTCCGGTCGGTGGAGGTAGCCGACATCCTGGGTCGCGGCCGCGCCGACTGGCTGGTGTACTGGCCCGATTTCAAGGGCATCGACTTCCAGGGCATCCTGGATGGCGTCGCGCCGGTGGATGTGGATCAGTTGCAGGGCGCGGTCGCGCTGGCCGGGCCCGACGAACTCCCTCCGGCATCGCTTCACGGCAAACCGGTGCATCGGTACGACGCATTGCTGGCCTGCGCCGACGCTGCGCCCGCCCCGCAAGCCAATGCCGGCGTGCTGTGCTTCACCACGTCCGGCACCACGTCCAAACCCAAGTTCGTGCTGCACGACCAGAAGACCCTGCTGCGGCACGGCGCCATGGTCGCGCAGGCGTTCGGCTACGACGACCGGTCCTGCGTGCTGGCCAGCGCGCCGTTCTGCGGCGCCTTTGGGTTTGCGACGCTGGCCGGCGGCCTGGCGCGCGGCGTGCCCGTCGTGTGCGCCCCCGTGTTCGATGCTGCCCAATCGGCGCAGGCCATTGCCCGCCACGCCGTCACCCACACCTACGCAAACAACGAGGCGCTGGTCGGCATGATGCAGGCCGCCACACCCGGCGGGTTTGCGTCCGTGCAGCTGTTCGGCTTTGCCAGCTTCACGCCCGCGCTGGACAACATGCTGGACCTCGCCCGCGCGGCAGGTGTCCCGCTCACCGGCCTGTACGGTTCCAGCGAACTGATCGCGCTGGTGGCCGGCCAGCCCCGCGACCCCGCCGACGGCGACGTGTCGGCCCGCCACCAGCCCGGCGGCACGCTCATCTACCCCAACGCCCGCGTGCGGGCCCGTGATCCCGAAAGCGGCCAGGTGCTGCCGCACGGCCAATCCGGCGAAATCGAAATCCTGTCGCCCAGCCTGATGCAGGGCTACCTGGACAACCTGGACGCCACCCGCACCGCCGTGACGGACGACGGCTACTTCAAGACTGGCGATCTGGGCTACACGCTGACCGACCGCCAATTCGTCTTCCAGACCCGGATGGGCGATTCGCTGCGGCTGTCGGGCTTTCTGGTCAATCCCGTCGAAATCGAACAGGTCGTCGAGACCCTGCCCGGCGTGCGCGCCTGCCAGGTGGTGGGCGCGACGCGCAACGGCAAGATCGTGCCCTATGCCTTCGTGCTGCTGCAGGAAGGCGCGCAGGCCGACCCGGCCGGCTGGACCGCGGCGTGCAAGGCGGCGATGGCCGGTTTCAAGGCGCCAGCGGGCTTTACCGTGCTGGACGCCTTTCCGTCGGTCGAGAGCGCCAACTCGGTCAAGATCCAGAAGCACCGGCTGCGCGAGATGGCGGACGCTATGCTCTCGGCTTCCGAGTCATAACCCGCCGACCCGCCATGCCCGCCCGCAAGCTTTTTTCGCGCAGTCCCCAGCCGCTTTACCTGCAGGCCGCCGCGCTGTTTCGCAGCCACATCCAGAACCGGACGTGGCGGCCTGGCCAGCAGATCCCGCCGCTGGAATCGCTGATGGAAACCTACGGCATCTCGCGCGCGACCATCCGCCAGGCGTTCGGTCTGCTGGAAGAGGACGGCCTGATCCGGCGCTCGCGCGGCTCCGGCACCTTCGTGAACGCCGAGCTGCCGGAAACGCCCACGCTGCTCATTCCCAAGACCTGGGCCGAAACGGTCGAACTGAGCAACCAGCTCGGCACCGTATCACTGGTGGAGTCCAGCGCCGATTCGCCCCTGCCCGACACGCTGGGCATGCCCTGCGGCGCCGACCGCAGCGGCAGCTTCCAATACCTGCGGCGCATCCACACGACGGATGCCGGCCCCTTCTGCTACAGCGAGGTCTTTCTGGACAGCGGCCTCTTCAAGAAGCACCGCGCCCGCATCCAGAAAAGCACCGTCGCCCCCGTGCTGGACCAGTTCTACGGCGCGCGCATCTCCGAGGCTCGCCAGGTCCTCAATGTGATCGAGGCCGGCCAGGAATCCGCGGAGTCGCTGCAGATTCCCGTGTCTTCGCCGGTGGCCGAGCTGCGCCGCTTTGCCTGCATCGACGGCCGCGTGGTCTATTTCGCGCGGCTGGAATTTCCGTTCCGCAAGGTGCGGATGGAATTCGACCTGCTCACCAGCCGCTGAACGCGCCGCCCAACCCGCCCAAGGAGACCACCGCCCCCCATCACCGACCGCCGCCGTCCGAACACACAGGGTGCAGCAGCAAACAAAAACCAACATAAGCGCCCGTCTTATCCGAAAAGAATCCGGCATACAGGGAGACAACCATGAGACATGCCGACAGGACCCGGATTTCAATGCAGTGCCGCAGCACGTTCGTTCGATTGTTCGCCACAACCGCCCTTACCGCGACCGCCCTTGCCACCGCGCACGCGCAAACACCCGCCCCCGCCGTTTCCGACGACGTGGTGCGGTTGGGCCTGATCCTGGACATGAGCGGCGTCTACGCCGACGTGACGGGCAAGGGCAGCGCCACCGCCGCCGAGATGGCAATTGCCGATTTCGGCGGCACGGTGCTGGGCAAGAAGGTGGACCTGCTGGTGGTGGACCACCAGAACAAGGCCGACATCGCCGCCGCCAAGGCGCGCGAGTGGTACGACATCCAGAAGGTCGACGCCATCATGGACGTCGCGGGCTCCGCGCCCGCGCTGGCGGTGCTGGAAGTGGCGCGGGAAAAGAAGAAGATCGTCGTCTTCAGCGGACCCGGCACCGAGCGCATCACCAACGACCTGTGCTCACCGTATTCCGTGCACTACACCTACGACACCTGGTCGCTCGCCAACACCACGGCGCGCGCCACCGTCGAGCAAGGGGGCAAGAGCTGGTACTTCCTGACCGCCGACTACGCGTTCGGCCACACGTTGCAGGCCTCGGCCACCGACGTTGTGAAGGCCAACGGCGGCACGGTGCTGGGCGCCTCCCGCCATCCGCTCGGCTCCAGCGACTTCGCCTCGTACCTGCTGCAGGCGCAGGCCAGCAAGGCGCAGATCGTGGGGCTGGCCAACGCGGGCGGCGACACGGTCAACGCCATCAAGGCGGCCAGCGAATTCGGGCTGACCAAGGGCGGGCAGAAGATGGCGGGCCTGCTGCTCTACATCAACGATATCCACGCCATCGGCCTGGACGCCGCCGCCGGCCTGACGCTGACCGAAGCCTTCTATTGGGACATGAACGACCAGACGCGCGCCTGGTCGCAGCGCTACTTCGACAAGCTCAAGAAGATGCCCAACATGAGCCAGGCGGGCACGTACTCGTCGGTCATGCACTACCTGAAGGCGGTGCAGGCGGCGGGCACGGACGAACCCACGGCGGTCATGAAGCAGATGAAGGCCATGCCGATCAACGACTTCTTCGCCACCAATGGCCGCATCCGCGAAGACGGCCGCATGGTGCACGACATGTACCTGTTCGAGGTCAAGAAGCCGTCGGAGTCAAAGCGCCCGTGGGACTACTACAAGCTGGTGGCCACACTGCCGGGGGATCAGGCCTTCATGCCGCTGTCGCGGTCAACCTGCCCGCTGGTCAAGAAGTAGCGCGGCGCGTCGGCATGGCGGCACGGCGGCATGCCGACGCGGCGGATGGCATCCGCCCGCCGCGGGTAACGCCCGCCGCGGGATACGCCCGCCGCGTTATCCTTGCCGCTTTGCCTTTCGCCGCTCCGACATGCCGCAACGCACAGCCCGCATCATCGAGGGAACCATTGGCCAGATCCGGCTGGCCACGCCGGTACGGCGAAACGATGTCTTCCTGCGGATCGGCGCGGAGACGATCTGGGGTTCCGGGCTGGACCCTTCGCATATCGCCTCGTTGCGCGCCTTCCACGACAAAGGCACCGCCGTGCGCATTGGCGTGCTGGAAGCCGAACATGGCCTGAACCACTTTTGCTGGGCCGTGCCCGCGCAGGGCAAACCCATTGCCCCGCTCACCTACCAGACCGCGCAGCGGCGCAGCGGACGCGAGGCCGCCATCTGCAGCGCCGTGGGCGTGACCGCCCTGGGCGCGGCGTGGCTGTCTGGGATAGCCACGCTGCCGCGCGTGTTCCTGATGGTGTTCGCGCTCGCGATCGCGTTGATGGCGCTTGTGCTTGCCGCGAATGCCTTGCGCGTCCTCTGGCACAACCGCCGCGAGCGGCCGCGCATCCTTGCCAGCGAGGCCCAGTTCGATCCCACCCGGCGGCCAGCGGCCGCGAACACCGCACAAGCCACCCCGCCGCTGCCGCAGGAACCCGCCGCGCTGATACAGGATGGCGACCTGCCCCTGCTCCTGATCCGGGGCCAGCTCGACGGGATCACGCATGAAACGCGGCATGTGCACAAGGGCCCGACCTACGGCCATTACCGCTTTTCCGTTCAGGGCCGGCAGTTTCAGATGACGGTCGATGAATCGCTGGGAAGCTGGCAGCCGTTCCTGGCGCAGGACGATTACGTCGAGATGGCCGTCAATGCCCAACCGGCGCCGGACGAACCGCATGCGGTGTATGCCTTGCGCAATCAGGAGGACGGCCGCGCCTACATGTGCCATCTGCGATTCCGCGGCAATCTCGGCCGCGACACGCCGGTCGGCGTCGGCATGAACCAGCGCGCGCCGATGCTCAAGGCCATCGGCGGGTTGATGCTTGCGGTCTGGCTGTTTCTCATTGGCCTGACCTGGTTCATGGATTCCGAGGCGTTGCAGGGCGATTTCCCGGAATTCGCGCTGTTCATCCTTGGGATGTTCCTGCTGGTATGGCTGTGCTTTGCACTGCCGCTCCTCTGGCTGGACATGCGGTGGCGCATGGGCCGGCCGACGCGGCGCCAGCGCATTACCGAGCGCATCTACACGCTGCTTGATCTGGGTACGCCGTTCGCGCCGAAGCAACGCATCGAAGAGGTGTGAACGGACCCGCGTATCCTTGCGGGATGCCTGACTGCCGCCGGAGACCCGCATGACCACCCCCGCCCCACGCCCCATCGCCGCCACCATCGCCGCTGTCGTGCGCGACGGCCGCGTGCTGCTGGTGCGCCGCGCCAACCCGCCCGATCAGGACCGCTGGGCGTTTCCGGGCGGCAAGATCGACGCGGGCGAATCTCTTTTCGACGCCGCGGCGCGCGAACTGCTGGAGGAAACCGGCGTCACGGCCGAGCCGCTTCACGTCTTCGACGCCGTCGATGTCTTCGACCGCGACGACACGGGCGCGCTGCGCCGCCACTTCATCCTGATTGCGGTGCTGTGCCGTTGGGTGTCCGGCGAACCGGTCGCGGGCGACGACGCACGCGACGCGCGCTGGGTGTCCCTGGACGATCTGGACGCCCACGCGCTGGCCACCAGCTTCGGCGTGGCGGAACTGGCGCACAAGGCGGCGGATTTGATGGCAGCGCGCTAGACGCCCGATACGTTAAGGTGTAGCCCCACACCCCTTGTCTCTTCATTCCTGGAGTATCGAATGACCGGATTGTTCATCGTGGTGGCGGCGCTGGCGTTCTTGATGCTGGCGGCGTATCGAGGCTACAGCGTCATCCTGTGCGCGCCCATTGCAGCCATGGGCGCTGTCTTATTGACAGACGCATCAGCGCTCGCGCCTGTGTTCTCAGGCATCTTCATGGAGCGCATGGCGGGCTTTGCCAAGCTCTACTTCCCCGTGTTCCTGCTGGGCGCCGTGTTCGGCAAGCTCATCGAGCTATCGGGCTTTTCGCGCGCCATCGTGCAGGCGGTGCTGCGTCTGATCGGCGCCGAGCGCGCCATCGTCGCCATCGTGCTGGTGTGTGCGGTGTTGACGTACGGCGGCGTGTCGCTGTTCGTGGTGGTGTTCGCGGTCTACCCGTTTGCCGCCGAGATGTTCCGCCAGGGCGGCATCCCCAAGCGCCTGATGCCGGGCGCGATCGCGCTGGGCGCCTTCACTTTCACCATGACGGCGTTGCCCGGCACGCCGCAGATTCAGAACATCATCCCCACCACGTTCTTCGAGACCACGACCTGGGCCGCGCCCTGGCTGGGCCTTATTGGCGCCGCGTTCACGCTGACCGCCGGCATCACCTACCTGGAATGGCGCCGCAAGCGCGCCGCCGCGGCGGGCGAGACCTACGGCACGGACCTGCGCAACGAGCCCGCGGCGCCCACCGGCGAACGCAATCATCATCCGCTGATCGCGCTGCTGCCGCTGGTGGTGGTGGGCGTGATGAACTTTCTGCTGACGCGCTGGATCCCGGGCTGGTACCCGGCCGGTTCCGAAGTCGACCTGCCCGGACTGGCCAAGCCCCTGCCGGTCAACGCCGAGGAACAGGTGGCGCTGTGGGCCGTGATGGGCGCGCTGATCGCGGGCATCGTCACCATCCTGCTGTTCTCGTTCCGCGCCATCAAGTCGCATTTTGCCGAAGGCAGCAAGAGCGCCGTGTCGGGCGCGCTGCTGGCGTCGATGAACACCGCGGCCGAATACGGGTTTGGCGGCGTCATTGCCGCGCTGCCGGGCTTTCTGCTCGTGGCGCAGGCGTTGAAGGCCATTCCCGATCCGCTGGTGGGCGAAGCGGTCGCGGTGACGACGCTGGCCGGCATCACGGGCTCGGCCTCGGGCGGCATGAGCATCGCGCTGGCCGCGATGTCGCAAACCTTCATCGACGGCGCGCTGGCGGCGGGCATCCCCATGGAGGTGCTGCACCGGGTCGCCGCGATGGCGAGCGGCGGCATGGACACGCTGCCGCACAACGGCGCGGTCATCACGCTGCTGGCCGTCACCGGCCTCACGCACCGCCAATCCTACGGCGACATCTTCGCCATCACGCTGATATCGACGTTGTCGGTATTCCTTGTGATTGGCGTTTTCTACCTGACCGGCATCGTCTGATCGAAGGCGGCAGCGAACACGCCCGCCAGCCACTGCGTGAACACGCGCACCCGCGCCGGCACCTGCCGGTTCTGCGGGGTCAGGACCGAAACCGGCATCGGCGCGGGCGGCGCGTGGGGCAGCACGATCTTCAGGTGCCCCGCCGCCAGTTCGCGCTCGACGCGATAGCGCGGGACCTGCACCATTCCCAGGCCTGCCAGCGCCGCGCTGGTGTAGAGCTCGGCCCCGCTCACGCTGACGACGGCACGCGGGCGCACCTGCACGCTGCGCCCGTCCACCAAAAAATCCAGCGGCACGGCGCGGCCCGTCACGCTGGACACGTACTCCACGGCCAGATGATGTTCCAGTGCCTGCACGCTGTCCGGCACGCCGTGGCGGGCCAGATAGGCGGGACTGGCGACCGTCACTTGCGGCATTTGGGCGATCGTCCGCCCGGTCAGCGTCGAGTCCTGCGGCACGCCCGCGCGCAGCACGCAGTCCACGCCTTCGCGCACCAGATCCACCAGCCGGTCGTCCTCGCCCAGATGAAGGGCGATGTCGGGATAGCGCTGCAGGAAATCCGGCAAACCGGGCATCACGAAGAACCGGGCCAGCGTGCCCTGTGCGTTGACACGCAACAGCCCCTTGGGCGCCGTATCCAGGAATGCGCCGTCGGCCTCCTCCAGGTCGGCCAGCAGCCGCACGCAGCGCTGGTAGTGGGCCTCGCCGTCGTGCGTCAGCCGGACTTGCCGCGTGGTGCGGTCAAGCAGGCGCGCGCCCAACCGGGCCTCCATGCGCTTGATCAGGTTGGTGACCGTGGCGCGCGGAATGCGCAGGTCGTCCGACGCCTTCGTGAAACTGCCCCGTTCGGCGATGCGCACGAACACCTGCATTTCCTGAAATCGATCCATGCCTGCGGCCACTTATCGTCGAAGCGATTATTAAAGCAAATGAAATTATCTTAGCCAAGCAGGCGTAATTATCTTTGGATCGGAATAGTCGATGATACGTTTCACCCACCAATCCGGTCTCACCCACCCCTCAAAGGAGAGCCCCCATGAACGACCAAACTTCCCCGCGCGTTGCCCTGGTCACCGGCGGATCGCGCGGCATCGGCGCCGCCATCGTGCGCCGCCTGGCAAATGACGGGTTTGCCGTCGCCATCAACTACGCCTCCAGCGCCGCGCAAGCCGACGCCCTGGCCGGCGAGGTCCGCCAAGCCGGTGGACGCGCCCTGGCCGTGCGCGCCGATGTCGCCAAGCCCGACGAGGTGCGCGCGATGTTCGATGCCGTCCAGGCCGAATTCGGCCGCATCGACGTGCTGGTCAACAGCGCGGGCGTGCTGCAGGTGCAGCCGCTGGCGGACACCAGCGACGACCTGTACGACCGGACCTTCGACATCAACACCCGCGGCACCTTCAACACGATGCGCGAGGCCGCCGCCCGCCTGGCCGATGGCGGCAGCATCGTCAACGTGTCCAGCACCACCGTCGCGCTCAACCTGCCCGGCTACTCGGTCTACATCGCCAGCAAGGCCGCCGTCGAAAGCCTGACGCAGGTCTTCGCCAAGGAATTGCGCGGACGCCGCATCACCGTCAACGCAGTCGCCCCCGGCCCAGTCGCCACCGAGCTGTTCTTCAAGGGCAAGAGCCCCGAACTGATCGAGCACTACGCCAAAATGCCGCCGCTGGAACGGCTGGGCCAACCGGATGACATCGCGGGCATCGTCTCGTTCCTTGCGGGACCCGACAGCGGGTGGGTAAACGGGCAGATCGTGCGCGCAAATGGCGGCGTGGCCTGAAAATTTTTTGCGCGCGCCGACGCCCCTTAAGGCGCGCACTCATCCCAACGCACGAGCCCGGCCAGTCGGCCGGGCTTTTCTTTCACGGCGCTGAATGCCGCATATTTGCTGATGTCCTCATCCGTATTACCCAGGCGCGCCTCGACCGATGGGCCGAGGCGTCATCCGCAATTTTCAAATTTTCAGTTCGCGCGCTCGGGACT
>CBHWAL010000077.1:0-12022 GCA_966111495.1 uncultured Achromobacter sp.
TGTTCGGCGGTCCCAACGAAGATCTGATGACCACCTTGCGCGCCATGGCCGATGCCGCGCCCAACTTGAAGCGCGTCTTGAAGAACGCCGTCTGGGACACGCCCGCCAACACGATCGGCGGATACTCCGCCAGCGTGACGCGCCTGCACGGTCCCGGGTACGCCCTGCTGGGCAACGCCGCGGAGTTCCTGGATCCGGTGTTCTCGTCCGGCGTCACCATCGCGTTGCGCTCGTCCAAGCTGGCCGCGGACGCCTTGCACCGGCAGCTCGGCGGCGCCCAGGTCGACTGGCAAACCGAGTTTGCCGACCCGCTGATGGTCGGCGTGGAAACGTTCCGCGCGTATGTGCAGGGCTGGTACACCGGCGAGTTCCAGGACGTCGTCTTCTACCAGCAGGCGCAACCGGAAATCCGCCGCATGATCAGCTCCATCCTGGCGGGCTACGCCTGGGACACGAGCAATCCCTTCGTGGCCAACCCGCAGCGCCGCCTGCGCGTGCTGAGCGAACTCTGCCGCGCCGGCGGCACGGTCGCCGCTCAGCCCGCTTGAACCCGCACTGACCCGGCATTTACCCGCCTCAACCCGCCATGATCGCCATTTCCGCCCCGTTCCTGTCCGGCTGCCGCGCCCTCGCGGCAACGTTGGCGCTGCTGATTTTGCTGGCCCTGGCCGGCTGCGCCGGCGCGCCGCCCCTGCCCGCGCGCGACGCCGCTTTTTCGCTGCCGCGCCAGTTGCACGTGGTGCAGACGGCGCCGGGCCAACCCGCCGTGGACCTGCTGCTGGTGGTCCAGCGCGAAGACGCCGCCTTGCGGTGGTCGCTCTTCGACCCGATGGGCGTGCCGCAGGCGCGGCAGATGCTGGAAGACGGGAAATGGCGTAATGACGGGTTCATGCGCCCCAACGCCCAGGCCCGCGATCTCTTTGCCGCGCTGATGTTCGCCTGGACGCCGGCAGCGGATCTTGACGCGGCCTATGGCGCGGCGTCGTGGCGCACGACGTCGTCACAAGCCGGGGCCGCGCAACGCCTGCTGCTCAACGGCGGCCAGGTGCGCTGGACGGTCACCTATCCCGCCGACGCGCAAAGCCAGGCAATGTCGATCCGCACTGCCACCGACGTGACGTGGCGGGTCACCCCCCTGAAGGAGCAGCCATGACGACCTGGCTTGGCACCCCCGGCGTCGTGTGCGCGCTGGGCGCCGGCGTGAACGCCGTTGCCAGCGCCGCCTTTGCCGGCGACACGACCGGCATGCGCGCCCAGGACGGCTGGGTGAACGGCCGCACGCTGACGCTGGGCGCCTGCACCGGCGCGCTGCCGCCCGTGCCTCACGAATTGCCCGCGCATCACCACAGCCGGAACAACCAGTTGCTGCTTGCGGCGGCCCTCCAGATCGAAGACCGCCTGCGCGGCGCGATTGCCCGTTACGGCGCCGGCCGGGTCGCCGTGGTGCTGGGCACCAGCACGTCGGGCGTGAACGACAACGCGCCCGCATTCCGTCATCTGCGCGCGCACGGCGCCTGGCCCGCCGGCTACGACTACCGCCGCCAGACGCTGTCCTCGCCCGCCGACTTCCTGGCGCAATGGCTGGGCGCAACGGGCCCGGCCTACACGCTGTCCACCGCCTGCACGTCCAGCGCCCGCGCGCTGCTATCCGCGCGCAGGCTGTTGCAGCTTGGCCTGTGCGACGCGGTGGTCTGCGGCGGCGCCGACACGCTCTGCCGCCTGACCATCAACGGCTTCGCCACCCTTGAAGCGGTCGACGAAGCGCTGTGCACGCCCTTCTCGGCTAATCGCCGCGGCATCAACATCGGCGAAGCCGGCGTCCTGTTCCTGATGGAACGCGACCCGATGGATGCCAGCGCCGTGGCGCTGCTGGGCGGCGGCGCGAGTTCCGACGCCTGGCACATGTCCGCGCCCGATCCCACCGGCGAAGGCGCGCGCCGCGCCATGCAGGCCGCGCTGCGTTCGGCGGACGTCGACGCCAACGGCATCGGGTGGCTGAATCTGCACGGCACCGGCACCCTGCACAACGACGCCATGGAAAGCCACGCCACGCACGCCGTGTTTCCGCAGGGCGTGCCCTGCGCATCGACCAAGGCGCTGACCGGCCACACACTGGGCGCGGCCGGCGCACTGGAAGCCGTCCTGGCCTGGATCACGCTGTCGGCGGCGAACGCACACGGCGCGCTGATGCCGCACGTCTGGGACGGCCAGCCCGATCCGGCGCTGCCGGCGCTGGATTTCAGCACTTCCGCGCACCGCTACGCGGCGGGCCGGCGGCGGCTGGCAATGAGCAACTCGTTCGCCTTTGGCGGCAACAATGCCAGTCTGGTGCTGGGAGGCCAGTCATGACGACGTGGCCCATCGCCAGCCTGCTGCCGCACGCGGGCGACATGATCCTGCTCGATGCCGTGATCCGTTATGACGCAGACAGCCTTACCGCCCGTGCCGTCATCCGGCCCGGCCCCTACTCGCTGCCGGACGGCTCGCTGCCGCCCTGGCTGGGAATGGAATTGATGGCGCAGGCCGTGGGCGCGTGGGCAGGCTGCCAGGCGCGCCAGGCAAACGAAGCCGTCAAGCTCGGTTTCCTGCTTGGCACGCGCCGCTATGAATGCCATGACGCGTCCTTGCCCGCGGGCGCCGAACTCACCGTCCATGTCGAGCGTGGCCTGATCGACGCCAGCGGCATGAGCGTCTTCGAATGCGTGCTGCGCGATGACGCGCGCGTGCTGGCCCGCGCCCGGCTCAACGTCTATCAGCCCAGCGACCCCACAATTCTTATGCAGGAACAAGCCCCCCAATGAGCGCCGACCCCATTCTTGTCACCGGCTCGAGCCGCGGCATCGGCCGCGCCATCGCGCTGGCCCTGGCCGACGCTGGCCACGATCTGGTGCTGCACTGCCGCCAGCAGCGCGCGCAGGCCGAAGCCGTCCAGGCCGAGGTGCAGGCCCGCGGCCGCCAGGCGCGCATCCTGCAATTCGACGTGGCCGACCGCGCCCAGTGCGCCGCCGTGCTGCAGGCGGACGTCGAGACGCATGGCGCCTATTACGGCGTCGTGCTGAACGCCGGCCTGACCCGCGACGGCGCGTTTCCCGCCCTGACCGGCGACGACTGGGATCAGGTGCTGCGCACCAACCTGGACGGCTTCTACAACGTGATGAGCCCGCTGGCGATGCCCATGATCCGGCGCCGCGCGGCGGGCCGCGTGGTGTGCATGACCTCGGTCTCCGGACTGGTCGGCAACCGCGGCCAGGTCAACTACAGCGCATCCAAGGCCGGCCTCATCGGCGCCGCCAAGGCCCTGGCCGTGGAACTGGCCAAGCGCCACATCACCGTGAACTGCGTGGCCCCCGGCCTGATCGATACCGACATGATTGACGAGCAAGTACCCGTGGAAGAAATCCTGAAGGCCATCCCAGCGCAGCGCATGGGCCGCCCCGAAGAAGTCGCCGCCACCGTGGCGTTCCTGATGTCGCCGGGCGCCGCGTACATCACGCGCCAGGTCATCGCCGTGAACGGAGGGCTTTGCTGATGAAACGGGTTGTCGTCACCGGCATGGCCGGCATTAGCGCGCTGGGATCGGAATGGCAGGCCATCCAGCAGGCTTTCCAGGAAGGCCGCAGTGCCATTCGCGTCATGCCCGACTGGTCGCGCTACGTGGAACTGAACACCCGCCTGGGCGGTCCGGTTGAAAACTTCCAGGCGCCGGCGCACTGGACGCGCAAGCAGCTGCGCAGCATGGGACGCGTCTCGCAGCTCGCCGTGCGGGCTGCGGAAATCGCGTTGGAAGATGCCGGCCTGCTGGGCGAGCGCAGCATCACCGACGGGCGCATGGGCGTCGCGTGCGGATCGTCCGTGGGCAGCACGGCGGAAATTCGCGCCTTCGGCAACATGCTGCTCAACGGCGTCACGGACGACCTGAATGCGAACTCGTACGTGCGCATGATGCCGCACACGACCGCGGCAAACATCGGCATCTTCTTCGAACTGAAGGGCCGCATCATCCCGACCTCCAGCGCCTGCACGTCCGGCAGCCAGGGGATCGGCTACGCCTATGAGGCCATCCGCTACGGCCGCCAGGACCTGATGCTGGCCGGCGGCGCCGAAGAGCTGTGCCCCAGCGAGGCACTGGTGTTCGATGCGCTGTACGCGACCAGCCAGAAGAACGACACGCCCGAACTGACGCCCCGCCCCTACGACCGCGATCGCGACGGTCTGGTCATTGGCGAAGGCGGCGGCATGCTGGTGCTGGAATCGCTGGAACACGCCCAGGCCCGCGGCGCGCACATCCACGCGGAAATCGTGGGCTTTGGCAGCAACTCGGACGGCACGCACATCACGCGGCCCGAAGCGGCCACCATGCGCATCGCGATGGAAATGGCGCTGGCCGACGCCGGCCTGCCGCCAGAGGCGATCGGCTACGTGAACGGCCACGGCACCGCAACCGAACAGGGCGACGTGGCCGAAACGCAGGCCACATCCCGCCTCTTTGGCAGCCGCATGCCCATCAGCTCGCAGAAAAGCTATCTGGGCCACACGCTGGGCGCGTGCGGCGCGCTGGAATCCTGGTTCAGCATCGAAATGCTCAGGAACGACTGGTACGCGCCCACGCTGAACCTGCAGAATGTCGACCCGCTGTGCGGCGAGCTCGATTATCTGGCCGGCGACGGCCGGCGCATGAGCAACGAGTACGTGATGAACAACAACTTCGCGTTCGGCGGCATCAATACCTCCCTGATCTTCAAGCGCTGGCCGTGATGCCGGCCGGCGCCGCACATTTGCGCTTTCACGCTTTTCCAACGTCTCATCAAGGAATGCAAATCATGAACCTCCCTTGCAAGCTCGCTGGCGCGCTGGCCGTGTCGTTTGCCTTGTCCGCCCCGGTCCTGGCCGCGGATCGCACCGTCCACCTGCCCATCGCAGCCGCTATCAAGGCCGCGCAGGACGCCGGAAAGATCGACGGCAGCGTCAAGTTCTACCTGGCCGGCACGGGCCCCAAGGGCAAGGTCGTGGAGGCCGGCGTGGTCACCAACCGCAAGACCAACGCGTTTGCGAAGAAGGACGAAGAGGCTTGCCTGTGGGTCGCCCAGTCCGCCCTGATCTCCCTGCATGAAGCCGCCAAAAAGGCCGGCGCCAATGCCGTCACCAATATCGTCAGCTATTACCGCAAGAACGAGTACCGCAGCACCACCGACTACGAGTGCCACGCGGGCGCCATGGTCGCCGGCGTCGCGCTGCGCGGCGACCTCGCGACGGTGAAGTGATTCACGGATAAGTGATCCACGATGATGTGATCCCAGGGCCGCGGCGCGCCCGGAGCTTCCCGGCCCGGTTTACACTTCCCAATTACCGCAACACCACAAAGGTTTACCGATGAGCACTGCTACGCTCAAGACCCGCCTGTCCGACGCCGTCAAGGACGCGATGCGCGCCAAGGCCAGCGAGCGCCTGACCACGCTGCGTTTCCTGCTGGCTGCCGTCAAGCAGAAGGAAGTTGACGAACGCCGCGACCTGTCCGACGCCGAAATCACCGCCATCATCGAAAAGCAGGTCAAGCAGCGCCGCGAGTCGATCGCCGCGTTCGAGCAGGCCGGCCGCACGGAAACCGCCGAGCAGGAAAAGGGCGAACTGGCCGTGCTGCAGGAATTCCTGCCCCAGGCCGCCACCCCCGAGGAAGTCGCCGCCACCATCGACGCCGCGCTGGCTGAAGTCGCCGCGCAAGGCGTGACGGGCGCGCCCGCGATGGGCAAGGTGATGGCGATCCTGAAGCAGAAGCTGGCCGGCCGCGCCGATATGACGGCACTGTCGCAGCAAGTGAAGTCGCGACTGTAAAGCTAGAAAGCCCCCCCAAACAGATCCGGCTGGCGCGACTGCTCGCCCGGATCTGCGAAGTTGCTCATGCCCACGCCCGCCAGCCGGTACAACGTGTCCGGCGGCAGTTCCACGCGTTCGCATAGCAGCCGTGCCAGGGCGGCCAGTTCCATGGCCGACGTGGGCGGCTGGGCGCAGGTCTGGCTGCGCGTCAGGATGCGGAAACGATCCGTCTTCAGCTTGAGCACCACCGTGCGTCCCAAGGCGCCCTTCTTCAGCGCCTGATCCCACACCTTTTCCGCCATGCGGTCCAGGGCGTCGCCCACGGCCTCCAGCCGGACGTCGTTGGAAAACGTGGTTTCGGCCGACACCTGTTGCAGCGGCTGGTCGGTCTGCACCTCGCGTTCGTCGATGCCCCGCGCCAGTTCATAAAGCCGACGCCCGTAGCGGCCGAAATAGTGCTCCAGTTCCTGCGCGCTGTGCGTGGCCAGGTCTCCTACCGTCTGGATCCCAAGCTGCTCCAGGCGCGCCTGCGTGACCTTGCCCACGCCCGGCACCTTGCGCACGGGCAAGGGTTCCAGAAACGCCAGCACCTTGCCGGGCCGCACGACAAAGATGCCATCGGGCTTGTTCCAGTCCGAGGCGATCTTGGCCAGGAATTTATTCGGGGCCACGCCGGCCGACGCGGTCAGGCCGGTTTCTTCTCGGATCTGGTGGCGGATCACCTGGGCGACCTCGGTGGCCGAAGGCAGTCCGCACTTGTTGACCGTCACATCCAGGTAGGCCTCATCGAGCGACAAGGGTTCGATCAGGTCGGTATGGCGGGCGAAGATCTGCCGCACCTGGCGCGACACGTCGCGGTAGCGGTTGAAGTTGGGCGGCACGTAGATCGCGTGCGGACAGAGGCGCTCTGCCTTGATGGCGGACATCGCGGAATGGATGCCGTAGCGCCGCGCCTCGTAAGAGGCCGCGCACACGACCGAGCGCGGTCCCGTCCAGGCCACGACCACCGGCTTGCCGCGCAGGTCGGGATTGTCGCGCTGCTCCACGGACGCATAGAACGCATCCATGTCCACATGCACGATCTTGCGCGCAGACTGCGCTGACGCCTGCCCCGTCATGACCTCAATCCCGTGGCAAAAACATATATTATGACCGGCGGCAATCCGCTATCCCTTCTCGCCCACGACGGTTCCATGACTGCACCTGCTTGCCCCAAAACCGACTACTTCGGCCTGACCATTCCCTTCATGAGTTTCATCGGACTGGTGCCGGAAAGCATCGCGCCCGCCTATGCCCGCACCACGCTGCCCTGGCGCGAAGACCTGACCAACAGCCGAGGCGACGTGCACGGCGGCACGCTGATGAGCGTGCTGGACTTCACGCTGTCGGCCGCCGCACGCGGGTCCGCGGACGGCACCGAGGGCATGGCCACGATCGACATGAACACCACGTTCCTGTCTCCCGCCACCGGCGATCTGGTCATTGAAGCGCGCTGCCTGCGCCGCGGCGCGTCCATCGCCTTCTGTGAGGGCGACATCCGGCGCGCCGATGGCGAACTGGTGGCGCGCGCCACCGCCACGTTCAAGATCATCCGCCGCCGTCCGGGCGGCGACTGATCTTCTTTTGTCCGGCCTGCTTTCGTCCTGCGTTCCGTCGCCCGGCCTTATTTCGGCAGGTCGCGCGACGGCTTGACGGGCGGGCGCGGATCCAGCGGCATGTAGGTGCTGCACGACACCAGCCCGTAATACACCGCGTCCTGCATCGCGCGCATGGCGGCGGCATCCCACGTGCCCTTGCCCCACATCACGATGCGCACGTCCGTGGACTTCGGGCCCTCGGACTTCAGGTCGACGCGCGACATCTCGCGATCGGAATACGGCGCCAGCACGCGCACCACGCCGGACTGCGCGCTCTCGTTCAGGTCGGACACGACGCGGTAGGCGTTGTCGGTGCTGCGCAGGCACGCGTTGGACTGGCGGATGACCGCGTCGTAGGCGTCCTTGAAGGCCACCGGCGCCTTGAATTCGCTGTGCGGCGACCCGCTGTCCGGCGAAATGCCGAGCGAGCAGCCGGCCAGTCCCAAGACCAGCGCCGAGGCCGCGACCAGATTCCTGTACATGTAAATCTCCAGAAGAATTGCCGCGATTATCCCGCAAACCGCATGACGGCATAAGTGGTGCCGGATCTGCAGGGCCGGTTCGACACCCCTCGCGCGGCTATGGCATTATCGACCAGCCTATTTGCAACGCGGATTGCAACGCGGATCGACATCACGGAGGTTTCACTTGTTCTCATTTCTGCGCACCGTCCTGGCGGCCGGCATCGTCGGCGCCTCTCTGGGTGCCTGCGCCACGCAGCCGCCTCCCCGCGCCTATCCCCTGAAAGATTTCTTCCGCAATCCTGAACGCGGCTATTTCCGCCTGTCGGACGACGGCCAGACGCTCTCGTTCATGCAGCCCACCAGCGTGGACGGCAATCCCGCCCGCATGAACATCTATGTGCAGCCGCTGCAAGGCAGCCAGCTCGTGGGCGAGCCGCGCCAACTGACCAGCGAGACCGCGCGCGACATCAGCGGCTATTTCTGGAAAGGCCCTGACGTGGTGCTGTACCAGAAGGATTTTGGCGGCGACGAGAATTTCCATGTCCTGGCCGTCGACGCCAAGACGGGCAAGATCACGGACCTGACCCCCTACGAGGGTGTGCGCGCCGGCATCGAGGACGACCTGGAAGACGATCCCGACCACGTGCTGATCAGCCACAACCAGCGCAACCCCGAGGTCTTCGACGTCTACCGCGTCAACGTCCACACCGGCGCGGCCGTGCTGGTGGCGCAGAATCCGGGCAACATCGTCGGCTGGCAGACCGACCACGCCGGCAAGGTGCGCGCCGCCGTCGCCAGCGACGGGCTGAACACCACCCTGCTCTACCGCGACGACGAAGCATCCGACTTCCGCCCCCTCATCACCACCGACTACCGCACCAGCGTCAGCCCGGCGTTCTTCACGTTCGACGACAAGAAGTTCTACGCGCTGAGCAACCGCGGCCGCGACAAGCTATCACTGGTCGTCATCGACCCGGCCACGCCGGACGCCGAAGACGTCATCTTCACGCCCGACGCCGTCGACCTGGACGGCGCGGCATTCTCGCGCAAGCGCCGCGTGCTGACCGTCGCGTCCTACCAGACCGACAAGCCGCAATACAAGTTCTTCGACGCGGAAACCGAAGCGCTGTACAAGACGCTTGCCGAGCGCCTGCCGGGCTACGACGTCGTCATCCAGGGCGGCAACCGCGACGAGAACAAGTTCATCGTGGCGGCCTACAACGACCGCACGGCCGGCTCGCGCTACATCTATGACGCGGTGGCCGGCACGCTGACCAAGCTGGCGGACTTGAATCCCGCCATCCCCGAGGCAGACATGTCGCGGGTGCAGCCCATCAGCTACCAGAGCCGCGACGGCAGGACCATCCACGGCTATCTGACGCTGCCCGCCGGCCGTACGCCCAAGAACCTGGCCTGCGTCGTCAATCCGCACGGCGGCCCGTGGGCGCGCGACGGGTGGGGCTACAACCCGGAAGTGCAATTCCTGGCCAACCGCGGTTTCTGCGTGCTGCAGATGAACTTCCGCGGGTCCACCGGCTACGGCCGCGACTTCTGGGAGGCGGGCTTCGGCGAATGGGGCCTGAAGATGCAGGACGACATCACCGACGGCGTGCAATGGCTGGTCGAGCAAGGCATTGCCGACCCCAAGCGCATCGGCATCTACGGCGCCAGCTACGGCGGCTACGCCACGCTGGCGGGTGTGGCCTTCACGCCCGATCTGTATGCCGCGGCCGTGGACTACGTGGGCGTGTCCAACCTCTTCACGTTCATGAAGTCCATTCCGCCCTACTGGAAGCCCATGCTGGACAAGATGCAGGACATGGTGGGCGATCCGGTGCGCGACCGCGACCGCCTGACCGCGACCTCGCCGGCGCTGCACGCGGACAAGATCAAGACGCCGCTGTTCGTGGCGCAAGGCGCCAAGGATCCGCGCGTGAACAAGGACGAGAGCGACCAGATGGTGTCGGCGCTCAAGGCGCGCGGCGTGGACGTGGAATACATGGTCAAGGACAACGAAGGCCACGGCTTCCACAACGACGAGAACAAGTTCGAGTTCTACGAAGCCATGGAGAAGTTCCTGACGGAACACCTCAAGCCGTAGTCCCTGCGGTTTCCGCTTCCAGGGCATTCGCGGCGGCCGGCAGGCCGCCGCTTGTTTTGACGATGCCGCGGCCGCTCCAGGCCATTTCCACGCGGTCCCGTCCCTGCTCCTTGGCGCGGTACAACGCCACGTCGGCCCGCGCCAGGATCACGTCGGCGCTGTCGCCCGGCTGGTAGGACGCCAGCCCCCCGCTGGTGGTCATCTGCACTTCCAGCCCTTGCAGATAAAGCGGCATGTCGCGCAGGGCGTCACAGACGCGCTGCGCCTGCACCAGCGCGCTCGCCGGGTCGCAGTCGTACATCAGCAGCACGAACTCCTCGCCGCCCAGGCGGCCGAAGCGGTCGCTCGAGCGCACCGCGTTCTGCACCACGCGCGCGAAGTGGCGCAGCGCGGTGTCGCCGCCCGCATGGCCATAGCGGTCGTTGATGGATTTGAAGTGGTCGATGTCCAGCACCAGCACCGCCAGCTTGCCGCCGGTGCGCTCGCAGCGCTGCAGCTCGTGTTCCAGCTCGTCCATGATGCTGCGCCGCGAATAGGCTTGGGTCAGGCTGTCGAACGTCAGCGCCGCCTGCATCTTTTCCGCCTGGCTGGACTGGATCATGAAGAGCAGCGCCAGAAAGAGTCCGGGCACCGTGACGGAGCCGCAAACGATGAAGAATAGGCCCCACGCCGACGGCTGCAGCAGCGACACTGGCGTTTCCACGCCCGCGCCGTACACATACCCGCGCAACGCGTGCAGCGCCACCACCCCGAAGAACGCCAGCAGCAGGTACAGCACGACGCCCTTCGTCTTGATCCGCTTGCGCTGGCGGAAGATGACGGCGCCCGTCGCTGCCATCAGCACGCAGGTGTAGACGGAATACAGCACCATGCGCGACACCAGGCTGTCGCTGCGATACAGCAGCAGGGCAAAGCCGAACGTGCACAGCGAGCACAGCACAGTCGTGCGCAGGATATGCGGATGCATGCCGAAGAACTGGCGCACGCCGATATACACCAGCGCGGCGGAACAGGCCCACGCGGCGTTGGACACCATCACGTAGGCGGCGGGCGGAATCATCTCGGCCGACGCGTAGGCCAGCAGGGACAGCACGGCCAGCGCGTTGGCGGCCATGAATGCGGGCACGCCTTCGACGCCGCGGCTGTGAAAAGGCAGCAGCAACGGCAATGCCAACGCCGTGGCCAGGCCCCACATCAGGAAAAACAAGCTAGTCGTCATGGTTCACTCCGGCTCAGGCTTGTCGGCCTGCCCCGCCGTTGGAATGCAGTTGCACTGGGTTCGCGCTAGCAAAGCGCGTTACACGTCAGCATTTTTGATGCTTTTTGTTACGAGAATGGCGAAAGGACGCGCATGACGTATGCCCTGTGGGGCAACGCGCGTCTGTCCGACCAGAACCTTTACCGCCGCGCCGAGACGAATGCACGGCCTGCGACGAGAGAATACGCCAAGGCGCCTTCGCCGTGACGCCCCCTTTGCAGTAATTGACAGTTAACTTGGGCAAATATCCGTAAAGTTCCATCCGTCGACGGCGCAGCATAAGCGCCGCGATCACGCCCCACGGGCGTGGCGCGTACTAGCCATGCACTCCGAATACGCGAGTGCGAAGGTCCCCGTAGCGGGCGCCGCGCAAGTCCCAATCAAACGTTCATCTCCGCGCTGCCGGCGCCTCGCTCGCCTGCGGCCGCCTTTGCCGGGTGCTTGTGCCCTTCCGGCGCGGCGGAGCCATGGACGCCCCGAATTGCCACTGCGGATGTCATACAGATGCCAATCGAACGACCCAGGCGGTCAAACGCCGTTGGACCCAGACTGAACCTGATCGCGGCTGGCGCCATGCTGGCGCCTGTGCTGGCGCTTGCTGGCCCGTCGAGCGACCACGACGCGCCGATCGCGCGCGCCCGTGCCGGCGGCTACACACCTGCGGCCGACGTCCAGTTGGCCGAGGCGCGGGCCTACCGCGACGCGCAGCGCTGGCCGCAAGCGCTCGCCAGCTTCCGCACGGGCCTGCGCC
>CBHWAL010000078.1:0-11945 GCA_966111495.1 uncultured Achromobacter sp.
AAGGCGGCTACCAGGGCAACCGCCCGTTCGAGGACCGTCCGTTCGCCGATCGTCCCCAGCGTTCCTTCGGTGACCGTCCCAGCTTCGGCGATCGTCCCCAGCGCGAAGGCGGCTACCAGGGCAATCGTCCCTTCGGCGACCGTCCTCAGCGTGAAGGCGGCTTCCGTGGCGGCGACCGCGATTCGCGTCCCAGCTTCGGCGACCGTCCCAGCTATGGCGACCGTCCGCAGCGCGATGCCCGCCCGTTCAGCGAGCGTGCCCCGCGTGAAGGCGGCTTCCGCGGTGGCGATCGCGACGCGCGTCCCAGCTTTGGCGACCGCCCCAGCTTCGGCGACCGTCCCCAGCGCGAAGGCGGCTTCCGCGGCGGTGATCGCCCCGAAGGCGGTTTCCGCGGCAAGCCCTCGTTCGACAAGCGTCCTGGCGCCCCCGCCAAGCGCTTCGGCAAGTCGAACGATCGCCGCGGCTAATCCTCGCGCCTGATTCAAAAAGCCCCGCGGCCATGCCGCGGGGTTTTTTTATGTCGGCGCGGTTTTGCTTCTGAACCCGGTGTCAGACACCCCGCTGCACCGTAACTGATTGACGGTCGATTCTTAGGGGTGTCAGACAACTGGCCGTTTTGCTGCAAACCGAGGTGTCTGACACCCCACAGAGACGTCCTCCACGCTGCATCAGCGCAGCATGGGTGTCTGACACCGTCGAGGAATGCCTCGCGCCGATTCCAACAAAAATCCCCCGCCAGTTCAGGACGGAGGCTTTTTTGGGACAATGCCGTTTTGCCCACGTTTCCTGCGCCCATGCAACGCCCCGCCCCCGCCAACCTGCCCACGCTTTCCCCCGCCGCGCTTGAACACAGCGAGGCCGCGGCCGCACACCTGCGCGCCGCGATCGCCTCCAACGGCGGCTGGCTGCCCTTCGATCACTGGATGGCGGAAGCCCTGTATTCGCCCGGGCTGGGCTATTACGCGGCGGGCAACGTCAAGCTGGCCGATGCGGCCGATGACGGCAAGACGCCTGCGGGCGACTTTGTGACCGCGCCCCAGCTCACGCCGCTGTTTGCGCGCACGCTGGCGCGCCAGGCGGCCGAGGTGCTGCGCCAGACCGGCACGCACGACGTGCTGGAGTTCGGCGCCGGCACCGGCGCACTGGCCGAAGGCGTGCTGCGCGAACTGGATGCGTTGGGCCTGCCCGGCACGCGCTACCGGATTCTGGAGGTGTCGGCGGACCTGCGCGCCCGCCAGGCCGAACGGCTGGCGCCCTTCGGCGACCGGGTGGAGTGGCTGGACTCGTTGCCCAACGCGTTTTCGGGCTGCGTGCTGGCCAACGAAGTGCTGGACGCAATGCCCGTCTCGCTCTTTGCCTGGAGCAATGCGGGCCAGGTGCAAGAACGCGGCGTGACCCTGGATGCGGACGGCGGGTTCAGGTGGGAAGATCGGCCGGCCCCCGCGGCTCTGGCTGCCGCGGTCGCGGCGCGCATGCCCGCGCTGCCGGGTTACGTGTCCGAAATCAATCTGCAGGGCGAAGCGTGGATTGCCGCCATGGGCAGTTGGCTCGATCGCGGCGCGGCGCTGCTGGTGGACTACGGCTTTCCGCGCAGCGAGTATTACCATCCGCAGCGCGCGGGCGGCACGCTGATGTGCCACCTGCGCCACCATGCGCATGGCGACCCCTTCACCGCGCCGGGCCTGCAGGACATCACCGCCCACGTGGATTTCACGGCCATGGCGGACGCCGCGCTGACGGCGGGCATGCAGGTGCTGGGCTATACGTCGCAGGCCCGCTTCTTGATGAACGCCGGATTGATGGATCTGCTGGCCGGGCTGGATCCGTCCGATGCCCAGGCCTACGCGCAAGCCGTGGCGCCCGTGCAAAAGCTGCTGTCCGAGGCCGAGATGGGCGAGTTGTTCAAGGTGCTGGCCATCGGCCGCGGCATGAGGGCGCCGTTGTCCGGGTTCTCGCGCGGGGACCGGCTGGGCAAGCTCTAAGCGACGAATAGCGAGCGCCGCAGCGGCCGGCCGGCCGGATCAGCCCGCCTGCAAATCCACCAGTCGCGCCAGACGCGCCTGGCGCACGCTTTCCTTGATGCGCGCCGGCTCGCCCGCGCACGCCTTGGCGATGGC
Source organism: uncultured Achromobacter sp. (assembly GCA_966111495.1). GTDB lineage: Bacteria > Pseudomonadota > Gammaproteobacteria > Burkholderiales > Burkholderiaceae_B > Achromobacter. The sequence goes on from CBHWAL010000078.1 coordinate 2,118, forward strand.
GCCCGCGTCCACGCCGCGCACCGCCGCCGCCCGCGCCTGCCAGGCGGGCACATCCACCGCGCGCAAGACAGCCGCTGCATCCAGCAGTTCAAAAAAACGTTCTGGCTTGCGCAAGGCGTCGGCGCGCTCCATCAGCGCAAGTTGCGCATCCGGGCCGTCCGGCAGGCCGTCCCGCGCATCAAGGGCATCAAGCGCGTCGAGCATGTCGGGCAAGAGGCGCGCATAGTCGTTGCACTCCGTGGGCACGCGCATCCGGCGGCCAAGCGCCTCGCGCTCGGGCGTCAGGCGGCACATCAGCGCGTAGCGGCTGGCCAGCGGCAAGCCCTGCTCCGCGGCGCGGTCCACCTGCGGACCGACTTCGTCCACGCCCTGCAATTCGGGCATCACGCGCGCCAGCGCGCCGGATTCGGCAAGCACGCCCAGCATGCGCGAAGGCGTATGCGCCATCAGCCCGCGCGACAGTTCCTTCCAGACACGCTCGGCCACCAGCGCATCGGCCTCGCCGGCCGCCACCATGCGGCGGCACAGTTCCAGGGTTTCCGGGGCCACGCTGAAATCGCCAAAGCGCGCAGCAAAGCGCGCGAGGCGCAGGATGCGCACGGGATCTTCCTCGAACGCCTCGCCCACGTGCCGAAAGACACGCGCGCGCAGATCGTCCGCGCCGTTCAGCGGATCCACGAGCTGGCCGTCCTCGTCCTGCGCAATGGCGTTGACCGTGAGGTCGCGGCGGCGCAGGTCTTCTTCCAGCGTGACGTCCGTGCCCGTATAAAAGGTGAAGCCCTTGTAGCCGCGCCCGGACTTGCGTTCGGTGCGCGCCAGCGCGTATTCCTCTTTGGTGCGGGGATGCAGGAAGACGGGGAAATCGCCGCCGACCGGGATGAAGCCGCGGCGCGTCATGTCCTCGGGCGTGGCGCCCACCACGACCCAATCGTGATCGCCGGGCGGCAGGCCCAGCAGCGCATCGCGCACGGCGCCGCCGACGATATAAGCGCGCAGGCCCTCGGTGGCCGGATCGCGCGTCATTGCGCCGCGGCGGTTTCGGTGCCCACCGGCACGATGCTGCCCAGGCGTTCCTTCAGCGATTGCGGCTGGCCGGTGAACATCGCCGCGTAGTACGTGGCGTTGGACATCACGTTCTTGACGTAGGTACGCGTTTCCGTGAACGGGATGGTCTCGGCGAAGATGGCGCCTTCGACCGGATGCGTGAACGTCGAACGCCAGTTGCGCGGCCGGCCGGGCCCGGCGTTGTAGCCCGCGCTAGCCAGCATCTGCGAGCCATTCAGGTCGCGCAGCACGATGTTCAGGTAGTTGGTGCCCAGTTCGGTATTGGTGTCGAAGTCGTTGACGCTGCTCGGCGTGAAGTCGCTCATGCCGATCTTGCCGGCGACCCACTTGGCCGTGGCGGGCATGAGCTGCATCAGACCCGAGGCGCCCACGTGCGAGCGCGCATCCATGATGAAGCGCGATTCCTGGCGAATCAGCCCGTACACCCACGCCGGATCCAGCGCGATGGCGTTGGCCTTGGCCGTGACGCGGCCCTCGAACGGCGCGATGAAGCGCTGGCTGAAGTCGAATTCCTTCTCGGTGCGGTCCGACGTGTTGACCACGCGGTCGTAGATGTTTTCGGCGCGGGCCAGCTCGGCGGCGGCCATGAGCTGCCGGTCGTTCATGCCGCGCAGCGTGAAGTTCCACTCGGGCACGGCTTCGGCACGCCAGCCCAGGCGGAACAGCAGCACGGCGCGCTGCAGGCCCGGATTGGCGCGCGCCTCGGCGATCTCGCGGTCGCTGATGGGCGCGGGGCGCGGCGGCACGTTGATGCGGCGGCCGAGTTCTTCAGCCGCAAGCTGGCCGTAGAAATCGAAGCGGTCGGCGATGCTGACGTAGGCGGCGTGGGCCTTTTCCTTGTGGCCCAGCGCGGCCTGGCCGCGCGCCTTCCAGTACACCCATGCGGTCTCTGCCTGCTGCGAGGCCGGCATTTCGTCGATGGATTCGATGACCCACTTCCAGTCGATCTTGGGCTGGCGCAGCGCCGCGCGCACCTTCCAGCCGGCGTTGTATTCCGTCATGCGGATGTGGCCGGCCTCGCGGTACCAGTCGTTGGCGCGACTGTCCAAGCCCAGCGCGGCGGCCAGCGCGTACTGCCCGCGCACCCAGGCCAGGTTCGGCTTGGACATCGACTTGGCCCACTCGCGGCGCAGGTAGGAATCGGCGACGCCGACGTCCGATCGCGCCAGGCGGGCAAGCGCCAGCGTGACCAGTTCCTTTTCGTTGCGGCCCACGGGCATGCGGTCCTGGCGCGTGAGCCACTTCATGGGGTCCTTCATCAGGACGTCATAGGTCTTCACGTCGCGCGGCTCGAACATGTACTGCACGAACTTGCGCGCGTCAGTGGTCTTGTTGGCCTCGATGGCGTCGCGCAACTGCGGTTCAAGCTGCTCCCAGCCCAGGATGCCGTCGGCCACGAGCTGGTCGTACAGCGCCCAGCACGCGCCGCCAGGCGCGAAGACGGCCATCGCTTGCGCGGCGGTGGCACGCTGGCCGGTCATGTGCTTGCCGTCCAGAATGGCGCATTCGATCTGCGCGTTGCTGTTCCTCACGGGCGCCAGCTTGCGCACCGTTTCGAAGTCGCCGCTGCGGGCGGCGGCCAGCAGCCAGTCGCCGCGCAGGCGGTCGGCCAGGTAGGCGTCGCCATTGCTGCTGATGAACTGCTGCAGGGCCGCGACGGGGCGGCCCGAGGCGGGCGGCGTCCAGAGCTGGTAACGCAGCAGCCAGTATTCGGGGTACATGCCCAGCGGATCGCCCTTGGCCTGCGGCACGAGCACGCCCAGGACGGACCACTGCTTGCGGTTCATGGCCTCGCGCGCGGCGACCACCGCGGCCAGCGCGGGGGTTTCGGCGGTGGGCGGCAGACCCGCCAGCGCCACCGGCGGCACCGCGATCATCGGCTGGGCGGCCTGCACGGCGGGCTGAGGCTGGGGATTGACGGCGGCGCTGCGCTGCTGCGCATCGACAGGCGCACAGGCTGCGGTGAATAGCGCCACCAGCGGAAGCAAGCGGAGCAACCCGCGGTGCGGCCCGCAGTGCAGCCCGGATTGGGCGCCGGCCGCTGGCGACGACGAATTCTGATACCGTGGGGGCTGCTGGGCGCCTGTCTCTCGACGCACCCGCATGCTGAGCCTACGCAAATTCGTCTTCAGCATGTTTGCCTTCATCTTCAACCCCCCGGTTACAGCCACAGCATGACTACGCAAAATACTCAAGAGGATACCGCAGTCCAGGAGCGCACGCGATTGCGAAAATTGCGCGCCGACCTGCCGGACGACCAGCGCAGCCGGGGCAGTCTGCTCATGCGCGCGCGCCTGTTCACGTGGCTGAATGTCGCGCGCGACCAGGCTGTGCAGGCCGGCAATCCGGCCCCCACGACCGTCGCGGCGTTCTGGCCCATGGCCGACGAACCCGATCTGCGCCCCCTGCTGACGCAATGGACCGAAGCCGGCATGACCGTCGCCCTGCCCGTGGTGCGCGAGCGCAACGCGCCGCTCGCCTTTCTGCCCTGGACGCCCGAGGCCGAACTGCGCGCGGGGCCGTACGGCATCCAGGAACCCGTGGCCGGCCCCGAACTGCTGCCCGACGTGGTTCTGGTGCCCACCCTCGGTTACACCGAACAGGGCGACCGCCTGGGATATGGCGGCGGCTATTACGACCGCACGCTGGCCGCCCTGCGCGAACGCGGCCACGCCTTCACCGCCATCGGCATCGCCTGGAGCTGCGGCGAACTCGACCCGGGATACGTCCCCGCCCCGCACGACGTCCAGCTGGACGCGGTGCTGACCCAGGACGGCTGGGTGCCGCACGCCCCGCTTGAGGAAGGCAAGACCGGCGGATCGGTCCTGCACTCATATCGGATGAACTGACGCACCAGTTTCGTCCGGCGTGGCGCACCCCCCATGTGCGCCCGCCCAGGCCCCCCCGCCAGCCGCGGCGCGGGCCGGCCCCCCATTACCCCGAGGTGCGCCGTGGGGGTGGCAATTCCCCCCACCCCAGCGCATATTGACTCCGTGGCGCCCGCCTGCCGGCAAAGCTGGCATGCGGGTTGCTTGTAGCTATGCATCTGCACCGGAGGAGCCATGAAGCACCCACACGCCCGTCCATCCGCCTATGACGAAATGCGCGATGGCGAGAATCGCATCCGCGCCCACTACCAGGCGTTCGAGCGCTGGCACACCGAGCAGTCGGACGAGGCCATGTCCGTGCGCCGGCTGGAGGCCGACCTGAGCTTTCGCCGCGTCGGCATCACGTTCTCGGTCGCGGGCGACGCCGCCGGCACCGAACGCCTCATCCCGTTCGACCTGATTCCCCGCATCATCCCAGCCGACGAATGGCGGCTCCTGGAAGCCGGCCTGAAGCAGCGCGTGCGCGCGCTGAACCTGTTCATCCGCGACATCTACCACGGCCACGACATCGTGCGCGCCGGCATCGTGCCGGCCGAGCAGGTCTTTATGAACGCGCAATACCGCCCCGAGATGCAGGACGTCGCCGTGGCCGAGGACATCTACTGCCACATCGCCGGCGTGGACATCGTGCGGGCGGGCGCGGGCGAGTTCTACGTGCTGGAGGACAACCTGCGCGTGCCGTCGGGCGTGTCGTACATGCTGGAGAACCGCAAGATGTCGATGCGGCTCATGCCCGATGCCTTCGGCCGTATCAAGGTCGAACCGGTGGCCCACTATCCCGATCTGCTGCTGGACAACCTGCGCGAGGTCGCGCCGCATGGAGGCGACGATCCCACCGTGGTGGTGCTGACGCCGGGCATGTACAACTCGGCCTACTTCGAGCACGCGTTTCTGGCGCAGCAGATGGGCGTGGAGCTGGTCGAAGGTCAGGACCTGTTCGTCGAGCAGAACACCGTCTACATGCGCACCACGCGCGGACCGCGCAAGGTGGACGTGATCTACCGCCGGCTGGACGACGATTTTCTGGATCCGCTGGCGTTTCGCGCCGATTCCGCGCTGGGCGTGCCGGGCCTCTTGTCGGTGTATCGCGCCGGCCGCGTCACGCTGGCCAACGCCATCGGCACCGGCATCGCCGACGACAAGTCCACGTATCTGTACGTGCCCGAGATGATCCGCTTCTACCTGGGCGAAGAACCCATCCTGTCGAACGTGCCCACCTGGCGCTGCGGCCGGCCAGACGAGCTGTCGCACGTGCTGGCCAACATGCACGAGCTGGTGGTCAAGGAAGTGCATGGCGCGGGCGGCTACGGCATGCTGGTCGGGCCGTCCTCCTCGCGCGCCGACGTGGAAGCATTCAAGGACCGCGTGCGCGCCAATCCCGCCAACTACATCGCGCAGCCCACGCTGGCGTTGTCGACCACCCCCACCTACGTGGAATCAGGCATCGCGCCGCGCCACGTGGATCTGCGTCCGTACGTGCTGTGCGGCAAGGAGATCCGCACCGTGCCGGGCGGCCTGTGCCGCGTGGCGTTGACCGAAGGATCGCTGGTGGTCAACAGCAGCCAGGGCGGCGGCACGAAGGACACCTGGGTGCTGGAGGACTGATCATGCTGAGCCGAACCGCCGACAACCTGTTCTGGATGTGCCGCTACACCGAGCGGGCCGAAAACACCGCCCGCATGCTGGACGTGAACCTGCAGATGTCGCTGCTGCCGCAGGACACGCTCACGCGCGAGGGCTCGTGGCTGGGCGTGCTGCGCATCTCCGAGCTGCAGGGCCTGTATCAGAGCAAGTACGCATCGATCTCGCCGCACGACGTGCTGCAGTACATGGTGCGCGACCCGGCGAATTCCTCGTCGATCTATTCCTGCATGCGCGCCGCCCGGGAAAACGCGCGCGCCGTGCGCGGCAGCCTCACAACAGAGGTCTGGGAAACCTACAACACCACGTGGCTCGAACTGCTCAAGCACCTGCACACCGGGCTGCTGGAGCGCAATCCCGGCGAGTTCTTCGAATGGGTGAAATTCCGCTCGCACCTGGCGCGCGGCGTCACGATCGCCACCATGCTGGAAGACGAGGCGCTGTACTTCATGCGCATCGGCATGCACCTGGAACGCGCGGACAACACCGCGCGCATGCTGGACGTGAAGTTCCACGAACGCGGCGGCGCGGCCGCGCAGGACGGCCGCGCGGAACCGGTCGGCACGGCTGCGGTGCAAAGCGAGTTCTACCGCTGGTCGGCGCTGCTCAGTTCCGTGTCCGGCCTGGAGATCTACCGCAAGGTGTACCGTGATGTCATCACGCCCGATCGCGTGGCCGAGCTGCTGATCCTGCATGGCGACATGCCGCGATCGCTGCTGGCCTCGATGCGGGCGGTGGCCGGCGACCTGGCGCGCGTCGCAAATCAGCGCTCGACCGAAACCGAGCGGCGCGCGGGCATGCTGTGTGCGGAGCTGCAGTACGGGCGCGTCGAAGATATTCTGGCGAGCGGACTGCACCGCTACCTGGACCGATTCCTGGACCGCATCAACGACCTGGGCAACCGGATAAGTCAGGATTTCCTGGTGCCGCTGTCGGCCTAACACGGGAGAGGCAATGAAGCAGATCATCACGCACGTCACGCATTACCGTTACACGGCGCCGGTCAACTACAGCATCCAGACCCTGCGCCTGACGCCACGCGACGACGAACACCAGCGCGTGCTGCGGTGGAACATCGAGGCGCCCGGCCACCTGGACAAGCAGGTCGACGCCTTCGGCAACATCACGCACACGCTGACGCTCAACCAACCGCACAGCGACATTGAACTGCGCGTGTCCGGCCAGGTGCTGGTGGCGCCGCTGACGCGCGGCCTGCTGGGCAGTGAAGACAGCCGCCTGCCGGTGCATGCCTATTGCGTGCCCACGCGGCTGACGCAGGCGGACGAGACGATTCTGGCCTTTGCGCGCGCCGTGCTGCCGAACGGGCTGACGACCTCCGACGATATCCTGAACCTGGCCGCGGCGATCCACGCCCGCGTGGCCTACGTGCCCGGCACCACGGATGTCACGACCGCCGCCGATCAGGTGCTGGCCCTGGGCCTGGGCGTGTGCCAGGACCACGCCCACCTGTTCCTGGCCTGCGTGCGCGGCCTGGGCGTGCCGGCGCGGTACGTCAGCGGCTACCTGTACACCACCGCCGAGCATGCGGCCAGCCACGCGTGGGCGGACGTCTGGCTGCCCGACGTGGGCTGGACCAGCGTGGACATCACCAACAACCAGTTCGCCTCGGAGTGCCATTGCCGGCTGGCGGTGGGCCGGGATTACGACTCGGCCTCGCCCGTGCGGGGCGTGCGCACCGGCGGCGGCGAGGAATCCATGGAAATCAGCGTCCAGGTCCAGGCGGGGCCCAGCGGTAAGCCGTAACATTTGCCCCGCCGCGCCGCAATACAATGCGTGGTGGTTTTTCCCTCTTTCCGATCATGACCTACTGCGTAGCCGCCCGCCTCGACGCCGGCCTGGTGTTTCTCTCCGACTCCCGTACCAACGCGGGCGTCGACCAGATCAGCGTCTTTCGCAAGATGACCGTGTTCGAACTGCCGGGCGAGCGCGTCATGGTCCTGATGACCTCCGGCAACCTGGCGGTCAGCCAGGCCGTACTGAACGTGCTGACCCGTCAGCGCGAAGAAGGCGCCGACACCCTCTGGAACGCGCCCGACATGTTCGCCGCCACGCGGCTGGTGGGCGCGGCGGTGCGCGAGGTCTACCGCAGCGAGGCTGCCGCCCTGCACGAGCAGGGCGTGGATTTCAACGTCAGCATGATCTTCGGCGGCCAGATCGGCACCGAGCAATGCCGCCTGTTCCAGCTGTATTCGGCGGGCAACTTCATCGAGGCCGGCCAGGAATGCCCGTATTTCCAGATCGGCGAGGCCAAGTACGGCAAGCCCATCCTGGACCGCGTGCTGCAACCGGACACTTCGCTGGACGAGGCCGCCAAGTGCGCGCTGATCTCCATGGATTCCACGCTGCGCTCCAATATCTCGGTGGGCGTGCCGCTGGACCTGTTGGTGTACAGCGCCAATTCGTTGCGCGTGACGCACTTTGCCAGCATTGACGAGCACAACGAATACTTCCGCATGATCCGCGGCTCCTGGGGCGAACGCCTGCGCCAGGTCTTCGCGGAGATCCCGGATCCGCTGTGGACCAACCCTGACGCCCCGGGCTCACTGGTGCCGCCGTCGCGCGTGCACCAGCCGCTGCGCATGGAGCCCGTCAACACTGCCCACGCCCTCTATGTGACGCCGCAGGTGCTGGCCGAAGATCCGGGCAAGGACCAGCCCAACTAGCGCCTCCGACCGCGCAGGTCGCCCCCCACCCATCAGCGCCGCTCGAACTTCGGCGCGCGCTTTTCTTCAAATGCCTTGCGTCCTTCCTTGGCGTCGGCGGTGGCAAAGCAGATCGCCTGCAGATCGCGCTCGTACTCCACGGCCTTCTCCAGCGGCATCGACAGCGCGGCGCGCAGATTGACGCGTGCCGTTTCGGCCGCGATCGGCGCGCGCGAGGCAATGGTGGCGGCAAGCGCCTGCGCGCGCTCGCGCAACTGTTCCTGCGGCACCACCTCGCTCACCAGGCCCCAGGCCAGCGCCTGCTCGGCGCGAATGGGATCACCGGTCAGCACCATCAGTGCGGCGTTGCTCGGGCCGATCGCATGGACGAGCTGTGCCGTCATGCCGCCGCCGCCAATCCAGCCCAGCTTGATCTCGGGCGCGCCCAGGCGCGCGTTGTCGGCGGCGATGCGGATATCGCAGGCCAATGCCATCTCCAGGCCGCCGCCGAACGTATAGCCGTTGATCGCCGCCACCGTGGGCTTTTTCAACATGCGCACGCAGTCGCAGTAGTCGAGCCGATTGCGAAAATCCCAGGGCGTGGCGTAGCGGTCGAGCTCGGTGATGTCCGAGCCGGCGCAGAAGGCCTTGGGGCCCGCGCCGGTCAGGATCACCGCGCGCACCTGCGCGTCGGTATTGCATTGCTCCACCGCAGCGATCAGCAGGTCGGCCATCTCGGGCGTCATCGCGTTCAGCTTCTCGGGGCGGTTGAGTTCGATGATGGCGACATGGCCATCGATACTGAGATTGACGAGTGCGCTCACGTCGAGATCCTTATTGCGGAGTGCTTGGAGTGGCGGCCAGACTGGCCTCGAAACGCTCGGTCAGGCCGCGCGCCAACGCATCGGACGATGCGCGGGCGGCGACGCCGTCGCGCAGGAACTGCGAGGCCTCGCTCTGGAAGGCGATGTAGCCGTCGTGCCGCGGCCGGATCGAGGCGGCTTCCAGCGTGCGGGCCGTATTGGCATAGAAGTTGCCGCTCGCCGCATTCACGTTTGCATCGGTCCAGCTGCCGCGATGGCTGGGCTGTCCTTCGTGCTGCGGAATGAAGCGGCTTTGGGTATCGGCTGCCAGCAACCACAACAGGTGCGCGCGCAGTTCCGGCCCCACGATGCAGCGCCGCGAGATCGCAATGCCGGTGCCGCCGAGGATCGAGCCGGGCAGGCCGGCATCGGCCTGGGGCGCGTCGCGGAACGTGAGCGGCTTGGCGACCGCGGACGTGGCGTAGTTCACGTAGCCATAGACCAGCGGGCAAAGCGTGATGTCATCGCGCGAGCTCATGTGGCCAAGCAGCGCGATCGGGTTGTAAGCCAGCGCTTGCGCGGGCGTGAGCCGCGCCAATTCGGTGAGCACGTCGCACGCGCCGGCGAGCGTCGCCGCGTCGTGCCAGGCGCCGTGCGGCCGCAGGTCGGTATCGGGCGCGATGGCGGCGGCGATCGACAGGAGCGACAAAAACGGGTGCGGCCCGCCCCAGCTGAGCGCGACCGAGCCGCTGCGTTGCGACAGCGTCA
>CBHWAL010000079.1:0-11918 GCA_966111495.1 uncultured Achromobacter sp.
ATGGCCAACGCACTCATGAGTGGTCCGGAGAGGCCCATTGGCCTTGGCACGGGCCCTCGCCAACCAGGCGAACTGACCGATAGCGTGGTGGCGCTGGTCGTCGCCCGCCCCGAGCGCATCGCCTGGCTGCGCGAGTTCGCCAAGTACACAAAGTCCAAACCCGACTCCATAGATCCTGCCTTTACCGGTTGGGAGCGCACGCCGCCACATGCCTTCCAGCCCAGCCCGTTTTTCCCCACCCCGATCACGCAACGCGGTTTCGAACAGTGGGATCGGCTGAAGGTGCTGGCGCGGTTGCATCGGCCGGTGACGGTTTCATTGCATCAGCAGGGAAAAACCTCGATCCCGCTCAAGGGCGCCCCGCGCGATAAAGCGCTTGCCAGCGGCTGGGACCAGGCGGTTTCGGCGCTGGGCGCTCCACCTGCGCGGGCCTTCTTCGACACGGGAAAGCCGGCTGGCGCCATCGCCGATCTGGCTCCGGCGTTGCATGCGGCACAGCACCCGGTGGATCTGCTCGATTCCACTCAAAGCTACGACTTGACCCAGCGGCTGGGTGACACGGGCGCTGCATCGCCATTTGTCGGGCTGGCCCTGGCCACGATGGCGAGCTACCTCAATGCGGATAGCAGCATGGTGGTGCCGTTGCGTCGCACAGACCGTGCAACCTTCATCGGCATCAGCCCGCCGTCGCCAGGAAAGAAGCCCGTTGACGACCCGTTTGACGTGGCGTTGCGGTCCCAGCACTCGCCGTGGAGTGAAGTCCCTTCGCCCGAGTTCAAGGTCTGGCACGGTCAACAGGTCATTGACTATCAGCGGGAGCAGCAGCGCAATGCACCGCTCTACCGAAACCCCGCAGTGGTCGCTCGGGAGCAGCGCATGCTCGATGATTTTATTGCGGGGCTTCCCGGCGACGGCCCATCGGGTCCGAAGCGCAACTAGGGCTAGGCGAAGGAGACATGGGCGATGCCGAACATTATTCGCAAGGGCGACAGGACCGACCATGGCGGCGTGGTGCTGGAGGGCTTTGAACACACCAACTTCAATGGGAGACCGTTGGCCGGCGTGGGTCACAAGGTCTCCTGCCCCAGGTGCAAAGGTGTCTTCGCGATTGCTGAGGGTAATGCCGCTTACAACATAGGCGGCATCCCGGTTGCGCAGCAGGGGATGAAGACCACGTGCGGGGCAAGCCTGATTGCGAGCACGTCGGCGGCCATCGTCAAGTGTTGACACGCCGGCTTGTTGCCTTCTTTTCGGGGAAGAGAACGCTACTTCCAAAATCTGCCCCAGTCCTCGAAAGCGGTCTTCAGGATGCTAAAGCGTCGACATATTCAGCAATGCCCCATGCCGAACCACCCGCTTCGGCACATCCCCACCCACCCAATACGCCAGCTCAGCCGGATGCGTGACGTCCCACGCCACAAAATCCGCCACCTTCCCCGCCTCCAACGACCCATGCGTCGCTGACAACCCCAACGCCCGCGCGCCATTCACCGTCACCCCCGCCAAGGCTTCCTCAGGCGTCATCCTGAACAACGTACACGCCATGCTCAGCATCAACCGCAACGACAGCACCGGCGACGTCCCCGGATTCAGATCCGTCGAAATCGCGATCGGCACGCCGTGCTGGCGCAACAGATCCACCGGCGGCAATTGCGTTTCCCGCAGCACATAAAACGCACCAGGCAACAGCACCGCCACCGTCCCCGCCTTCGCCATCGCCAGCACATCGGATAAGGTCAGATACTCCAGATGATCCGCAGACAACGCCTCATATCGCGCCGCCAGACTCGCCCCATGCAGTGACGACAGTTGCTCGGCATGCAGCTTCACGGGCAGGTTCAGCCGCACCGCCGCCTGAAACACCCGCTCCACCTGCTCGGGCGTGAAAGCCAGGTGTTCGCAAAAGGCATCCACGGCGTCGACCAACCCCTCGGCCGCCAACGCCGGCAGCATGTGCTGCACAACTTCGTCGATGTATTCATCCGGGCGGCCACGATACTTGTGCGGTAGCGCGTGCGCGGCCAGACACGTTGCCTGCACGGTCAGCGGAAGTGATTGACCTAGCCGCCGCGCCACGCGCAGCATCTTGCGTTCATTCTCCAAGTCCAGCCCGTAGCCTGACTTCACCTCCAGCGTCGTGACGCCGTCACGCAACAGCTGCAGCGCACGGCGGTGGGCGCTGGCATACAGCTCGTCTTCGGTCGCCGCGCGCGTGGCGCGTACAGTGCTGGCGATGCCGCCGCCCTGGGCGGCGATGGTGGCGTAGTCGACGCCTTGCAGGCGCTGCTCGAACTCCCGGCTGCGGTCGCCGCCAAACACCAGGTGCGTGTGGCAATCGACGAGGCCCGGCGTGACCCAGGCGCCGCCCAGGTCATGGACGTGCGCGGCATCCACGGCGGGTAATTCTGAATCGGGGCCGATCCATTCGATGCGATCGGCGCGGGTCACGATGGCCGCGTTCTCGATCATGGAATACGTGCCGCCGGCCATGGTGGCGGCGTGGCAATGTCGCCAGACTTGTCGCATGCATGTCTCCTTGCAGCAGGCGCTGGCCGGCGCAAACCACGCCGGCCGGCGCCGCGTCGATCAATCGGAACCCTGAGCCGCGGGCACCGGCTCGCGTTCGGGAAGGCGCCTGGGATATACCCAGAAGCGATAGGCGAGGCAAAGCAGCGCGATCCAGACAACGCCCACGCCCAGCGCCTTCTGCGTGCCGGGGAAATAGCCCAGCACCGCGATCACGAATGCCATGAAGGCAATCGCGAGCAAGGGGCCCAGCGGCCAGAGCGGAACCGGGAATTTCAATTGCAAGACCTGCTCCGGGCTCATCTTGCGCCGCATCGCCACCTGCGACAGCAGGATCATCAGCCACACCCAGACCGTGGCGAACGTGGCAATGGAGGCGATCAGGACGAACACATTCTCCGGGATCAGATAGTTCAGCAGTACGCCCAAGAGCAGCGCCACGGACATCACCACCACCGTCATCCACGGCACGCCGTTGGCCGATACGGCGGCAAAGCCGCGGGGCGCCTGGCCTTGCTGGGCCATGCCGAACAGCATGCGGCCCGCGCCGAAGATGTCGCTGTTGATAGCCGATACCGCCGCCGAGATCACGACGATATTCAGGATCGTGGCTGCGGAGCTGATGCCGAGGCTGTCGAAGATCTGCACGAACGGGCTGCTTTTGCTGCCGATCTGCGTCCACGGAAAAATCGACATCAGCACGAACAGCGTCAGTACATAGAACAGCAGGATGCGCATCGGCACCGCGTTGATGGCGCGGGGAATGGTGCGGCCTGGGTCCTTGGCTTCGCCTGCGGTGATGCCGATGATCTCGATGCCGCCGAAAGCGAACACCACCACGGCCAGCGATGCAATCAGGCCGCCCACGCCGTTGGGCATGAAGCCGCCGTGTTCCCACAGGTTGTGCACGCCGGTTGCGGCGCTGTCCGCGCCCATTCCCATGCCGAACAGCATGATGCCCAGGCCGCCGCCGATCATCGCGACGATGGCGCCGACCTTCAGCAGCGACAGCCAGAACTCCAGTTCACCGAAGACCTTGACGGAAAGCAGGTTGATGGCGCCGATGAAGAAGACGATGGACAAGACCCAGATCCATCGGGGCACGTCGGGATACCAGAATCCCATGTACAGCCCGAACGCGGTGACGTCGGCCAGACAGACGATGATCATCTCAAATGCGTAGGTCCAGCCTGTCAGAAAGCCCGCCAGCGGGCCCAGATACTGCGTGGCGTAGTGGCCGAACGAGCCGGACACCGGGTTGCGCACCGACATTTCACCCAGGGCGCGCATGACCATATAGACGGCCGCGCCGGCGACCAGGTAGGCCAGCAGCACGGATGGCCCGGCCGCCTGGATCGCCTTGCCCGACCCATAGAAAAGGCCCGTGCCGATGGCCGAGCCCAACGCCATGAAGCGGATGTGCCGGGCGTTCAGCCCCCGTTTGAGTGTCTGCGCTTCTGCCGGTGTGTCTGACTGCGAGGATGCTTGCATTGTTGTCTCTCTCGGTTCCTTGATCGGGCTCGCGTGAAGCGCCGCGCGGCCGCCTTCTGATGGGCTCGTACGCGCGGCGAGGCACTGACGGCCGGATGCGTCCGGCCGGGGTGGCAGCGTCAGAGGCTGGGCAGCAGACCGGCCGGCATCAGGCCGTTCATGACTTGCGCGGCGATCAGGCCGCTGGCTGCCGCGATGTCCGGGGCGAAGAAGCGGTCTTCTTCGTAATGCGGCACCTTCTCTCGCAGCGCGCGGCGGGCGGCTTCCAGCTGCGGCGACGTCTTGAGCCCTTCGCGGAAGTCCAGGCCCTGGCACGCGCCCAGCCATTCGATGGCCAGGATGTCGCGCACGTTGTCGGCCATGGCCCACAACCGCTTGCCGGCGTTGGGCGCCATCGACACGTGATCTTCCTGGTTGGCCGACGTGGGCATGCTGTCCACGCTGGCCGGGTGCGCCAATGCCTTGTTGTCGCTTGCCAGTGCCGCCGCCGTCACCTGGGCGATCATGAAGCCCGAGTTGACGCCGCCCTTGCGCACCAGGAACGGAGGCAACTGCGACATGTGCTTGTCCATCATCAGCGCGATGCGCCGTTCCGCCAGCGCGCCGATCTCGGCCAGCGCCAGCGCCAGGTTGTCGGCGACCAGCGCCACCGGTTCCGCGTGAAAGTTGCCGCCCGAGATGACGTCGCCTTGCTCGACAAACACAAGGGGGTTATCGGACACGGCATTCGATTCGATTTCCAGGACCTGCGCCGCGTGGCGGATCTGGGTGAGGCAGGCGCCCATCACCTGAGGCTGGCAGCGCAGGGAATAGGGGTCTTGGACTTTTCCGCAATCGGCGTGGGAATGGCCGACCTCGCTGTCGTCGCCCAAACGGCTGCGGTTGACGGCGGCCACGTCGATTTGCCCAGGCGGGCCGCGCGCGGCGTGGTTGCGGGCATCGAAGGGCGCGCGCGAGCCCAGCATGGCCTCGACGCTGAGGCTGCCGCACACCAGGCCGGCAGCCATCATGTCTTCGGCTTCGAACAGACCGCGCAGCGCGAACGCGGTTGAAACTTGGGTGCCGTTCAAAAGGGCCAGCCCTTCCTTGGCGGCCAGCTTCAGCGGCTCCAGACCGGCGCGCGCCAGTGCCTCGCGCGCGGGCAGCCATTCGCCTTGGTAGCGGGCCTGGCTTTCGCCCAGCAGCACGATCGACATGTGCGCGAGTGGGGCCAGGTCGCCCGACGCGCCCACCGAACCCTTGAGCGGAATATGCGGGTACACCCCCGCGTTGACCAGCGCGATCAGGCTGTCGGTGACGTGGCGGCGCACGCCCGAGTAACCGCGCGCCAGGCTGTTGATCTTGAGCACCATGATGAGACGCACCATGGAGTCGTCCAGCGCTGCGCCCACGCCGGCCGCATGTGAACGCACCAGCGAAGTCTGCAACGCCTGCAGGTCTTCGCGCGCGATCTTGGTGGAGGCCAGCAGGCCAAAGCCGGTATTGATGCCGTAGACGGTGCGGCCTTCGGCGATGATGCGTTCAACCGTGGCCACGCTGGCGTCGATGGCCTGCGCGGCGCCGGGGTCCAGCGTCAGGCGCACCGGCTGCTAATAGGCGCGCCGCAGGTCGGCCAGCGTCAGTTGGCCCGGTTTCACATGCAATTCCATTCCTCTTCTCCTACGCCGGTGGTCCGGCTGCTTGCAATCGTTGTTATGCGATCTGTTGCGCCGGCCGGTCGATCCGGATGCCGCGCCGCGCGAACAGGTAATACAGGACGCTGGGTACGACCAGGCCGATGATCCACGAGATATCGACCCCGCCCAGCTGCGCCACCATCGGGCCCGTGTAAAGCTTGGTGGAAATGAACGGCACCTGCACCAGGACGCCGAAGGCGTAAACCAGGATGCCGGGCCAGTTCCAGCGGCCATAACGGCCGTCGGGATCCGACAGCGCGGCTACGTCGTAGCGTCCCCGGTTCACAAAGTAGTAATCGACCAGGTTCACCGCGCTCCACGGCACAAAGAAGGCCAGCAGGAACAGGATGAAGGATTTGAAGGCGCCAAGGAATGCGTGCTGTCCGATAAGCGCCAGCGCCGTCGCCGCCCCAACGACCAGCACCACGCACACCGCGCGCTGCCGGCGCGAGACCTCGATATGGCCGCGAAAGCCGCTGATGATCGTGGCGATGCACATGAAGCTGCCATACGAGTTCAGCGTGGAAATGGTGACCTTGCCGAAGGCGATGCTGAAGTACAGCAGCGCCGCCACTGTCCCCGTGCCGCCCAGACCGACGATGTATGCGACCTCGCGCCCGGCAAACTGGCCCCCCGCCATCGCGGCCGCCAGCACGCCCAGCACCATGGCGATCTGCGCGCCGGCAACAGACCCCAGGCCAACCGCCAGGAATGTCTTGGTGGAAGACGTCCTGCTGGGCAGATAACGCGAGTAGTCCGCCACGTAAGGGCCGTAGGCGATCTGCCACGACGCCGCCAGCGATACCGCCAGCAGGAACGAGGCCCAGCTGAAATGGCGGATCTGCAGCAGCTGGACAAGATCTCCAACGGCGAGGACGCGGCTGAACAGATAAAAGAATGCGATCAACCCGAGCACCGTGGCGACCCGGCCGATGACGTGGATGACGCGATAGCCGAATAGCGTGGCCGTGATGATCACGGCGGCAAACATCAGGATGCCCACGGTGTCGCTGACGCCGAACAACTGCCCCAACGCCTGGCCTGACAGCAACGTCCCCGTTGCGGTAAAGCCCAAATACATCAGGCATACCAGCACGATGGGGATCGCCGCCCCGTACACGCCGAATTGCACCCGGCTGGAGATCATTTGCGGCAATCCCAGCTTGGGACCTTGCGCCGCATGCAGCGCCATGACGGCCCCGCCCAGCACCTGCCCGATGAAGAGACCAATCAAGGACCAGAACACGTCGCCGCCCAGCACCACGGCAAGCGCGCCGGTGACGATCGCGGTGATCTGCAGGTTTGCGCCCATCCAGAGGGTGAACTGGCTATACAGCTTGCCATGCCGCTCGGATTCAGGGATGTAGTCGATAGAGCGCCGCTCGATGAGGGGTGCCGTGCTGGTGTCACCTTGCTGCGCCATCGCATTGCCTCGCGTGGAAAGTGGGGCCGGTCCGGGCGGACTGGCCCCTTGGGGGTTGGCGAATCGTGATTGCCGCGCGGGTGTCAGCGCTTGCCGGTCACCATGGGCAGGTTCAAGCCTTGTTCGTGCGCGCACGCGATGGCGATCTCGTATCCGGCGTCCGCATGGCGCATCACGCCCGTGGCCGGGTCGTTGGTCAGCACGCGGGCGATGCGCTCGGCGGCGGCGTCTGTGCCGTCGCACACGATGACCATGCCGGAGTGCTGCGAGAAGCCCATGCCCACGCCGCCCCCGTGGTGCAGCGACACCCACGTTGCGCCGCTGGCGGTGTTCAGCAGGGCATTGAGCAGCGGCCAATCGGACACGGCGTCCGAGCCGTCGCGCATGGATTCGGTTTCGCGGTTGGGGCTGGCGACGGACCCGGAATCCAGGTGATCGCGGCCAATGACGATGGGCGCCGACAGTTCGCCCGACCGCACCATTTCGTTGAACGCCAGGCCCAGCTTGGCGCGCTCGCCCAGGCCGACCCAGCAGATGCGGGCGGGCAGGCCCTGGAAGCTGATGCGCTCGCGGGCCATGCTGAGCCAGTGGTGCAGGTGCGCGTCGTCGGGAATCAGTTCCTTGACCTTCGCGTCGGTCTTGTAGATGTCCTGCGGATCACCGGACAGCGCCGCCCAACGGAAGGGACCCACGCCCCGGCAGAAGAGTGGACGAATGTAGGCCGGCACGAAACCGGGAAAGTCGAACGCGTCGGCAACGCCTTCTTCCTTGGCCATCTGGCGGATGTTGTTGCCGTAGTCGAAGGTGGGGATGCCCTGGCGCTGGAACGCCAGCATGGCCTGAACGTGCACGGCCATGGATTGCTTGGCGGCCTTGATGACCGCCGCCGGCTCGCGCTGTGCGCGGTCGCGGTAGTCCTGCCAGGACCAGCCGGCGGGCAGGTAGCCGTTCAAGGGATCGTGCGCGCTGGTCTGGTCGGTGACCATGTCAGGCTTGACGCCCCGGCGCACGAGTTCGGGCAGGATTTCGGCAGCGTTGCCGCACAGCGCGATGGACACCGCGCGGCCGGCCTGTGTGTGTTTGGCGATGCGGGCCAGCGCGTCGTCCAGGTTGGCCGCCTGTTCGTCCACGTAGCGGGTGCGCAGACGGAAGTCGATGCGGCTCTGCTGACATTCGATGTTCAGGGAGCACGCGCCGGCCAGCGTGGCGGCCAACGGCTGCGCGCCGCCCATGCCGCCCAAGCCGGCGGTCAGCACCCAGCGCCCGGCCAGGTTGCCGCCGTAATGCTGGCGGCCGGCTTCGACAAAGGTTTCGTACGTGCCTTGCACGATGCCCTGGCTGCCGATGTAGATCCAGCTGCCGGCGGTCATCTGGCCGTACATGGCCAGGCCCTTGGCGTCCAGTTCGTTGAAGTATTCCCACGTGGCCCAGTGCGGGACAAGGTTGGAGTTGGCGATCAGGACACGCGGCGCGTTGGCGTGCGTCTTGAACACACCCACCGGCTTGCCCGATTGCACGAGCAGGGTTTCGTCGTCGTTCAGGGCCTTGAGCGATTCAACGATCTTGTCGTAGCAATCCCAGTCGCGGGCCGCGCGGCCGATGCCGCCGTAGACGACGAGTTCGTTCGGGTTCTCGGCGACATCGGGGTCGAGGTTGTTCATCAGCATGCGCAAGGGCGCTTCGGTCAACCAGCTCTTGGTGTTCAACTGGCTGCCGCGCGGGGCGCGGATGACGGCGTCGCGGAATCGGGTGGAAGGGTTCAAGTCAGTCTCCTGGATCGGGTCGAGGCGCGCGGTGATCCAGCGCCAAGGTCGACAAATCTTAGAATGACTATGGTTATATATACAATAGTAGATGACTGATTTTTGACTGAGGGATTACCCCAATGAAAAATGCCGAAACCTGTGAGGTTTCGGCATCGTGCGGGAGGGCGCCGCATTGGCGCGTTGCAGTTCAGTCGGGCGAGACCCGCGCAGTCACTCGCAAACGTAGCGGAATGCGGCCGATGTCACGTCGTGAATTTGCCTTCCAGCCGGTGGCGCGACCCCGGATGAATCAGCCGGGCCAGCGTCACCGCGCGGTCGCCGGACCACGTGCGGCGGCGGATCAGCAGGCAGGGTTCTTCGCGGTCGATCTGCAGCAACTGGCATTCGCGCGGCTTGGCCAGAATCGCTTCGACCACGTGCTCGCCGGCGCTCAGCGGCGCCACGCGCGTCAGGTATTCGTACGGCGTGCTTTGCGTGAAGTCCTGCTGCAAGTAGTCGGGCGCCAGGCGGACATTGACGTAGCGGTCTTCAAGCTGGATCGGCACGTCGTCCTCGTAGTGGACGATCAGCGAATGAAACACCGGTTGCCCCGCGCGGATGTCCAGCGCCTGCGCCTGCTCGGCGCCGGCCGGCTCTTCAGCCAGCCGCACCACGCGGCTGTGATGGCGGTGGTTGCGCGCCGCGATCTCGTCGGCAATGTTGTTCACGGCGAACAGGGCCGAGCGCGCCTTGGGCTGCGCGACGAACGTGCCGACCCCTTGCATCCGTACCAGCAGGCCTTCGGCGGTCAGTTCGCGCAGCGCGCGGTTTATCGTCATGCGGCTGAAGCCCAGTTCATCGACCAGCTCGGCCTCGGACGGCACGCGGTAATGCGCGGGCCACGCGCCGCTGCGGATCTGCTGCGCGATCATCTGCTTGACCTGCGCGTACAGCGGGGCGGGCAGGGCATTGGCCTGGACGGGCAATCGGGGAGGAGAAGCGGCCACGGGAGAATCCTGGGTGTGCGACGCGTCGGCGCGTGAGGTGTGGGCTCTAGAAATGAGGGCTCTAGTATAGACAGGTACACATCGCCTGCGAACGCCCGCGCCGCTATTGCGTGATCACGCCATTCTTCACCGCCAGAATGTGCGCCATCACGCTGACCGCGATTTCGGCCGGCGTCTTGCTGCCGATGTGCAGGCCGACCGGCGAATGCAGCCGTTGCATGGATGCTTCTGTTTCGTCCAGATGCTCGATGAACCGCTGCCGGCGGCTGGCGGCATTGCGGCGGGAACCGATGGCGCCCACATAGAAGGCAGGGCTGTGCAGCGCTTCCAGCAGGGCCATGTCGTCAAGCTTCGGGTCATGGCTGAGCGCCACGATGCAGGTGCGGGAATCGGGGTTCAGCGCGCGCACGGCGTCGTCGGGCATCTCGGTGGTGAATGCCACGCCGTCGACGGACCAGGTGCCCAGGTGCTCAATGCGCGGATCGCACACGGTGACCGCAAAGTCATTGAACAGCGCCATGGTGGCAAGGTATTCGGCCAGCGACCCGGCGCCGATCAGCAGCAGGCGATACTGGGGCCCAAGCGTGCTGGACAGGGTGACGCCATCGAAATGCAGGGCCTCGGGCACCGAGGCGCCGCTCAGCGTGACCGCGCCGCTGGCGCAATCGACCGTCCGTTGCACGAGCTGGCCGGCCTCGAGCCGGCGGACCAGGGCATCCAGCGTCACCCCGTCCGGCGCAAACTCAAGCAGCAGCTCCAGCGTGCCGCCGCAGGGCAGCCCGAACCGGTGCGCCTCGTCGGCCGTGACACCGTAGCGGACGAGCTCGGGCGCCGACTCCGGTATGGCCCCGTCGCCGTAGGCCCGGGTGTAGCGGTGGATCAGGTCGTCCTCGATGCACCCGCCGGACACCGAGCCGATGCAGCGGCCGTCCTGGCGCAGCACCATCATGGACCCCACGGGCCGCGGCGACGACCCCCATGTTTTGACGACGGTGGCCAGCATCAGGCGATGCCCGGCTGCCTGCCAGTCGCGCGCGGCGCGAAGGACGCGAACGTCAACGCTTTCCATCGGCGTGCTCCTTGCGGACTGTCATCAAGCCACCTTGCGGACCGGCAGGCTGCGGATCCGCTTGCCTGTCGCGGCGAAGATGGCATTGCACAGCGCCGGGGCCACGGGCGGCACTGGCGGCTCGCCCACACCGCCCGGTGGCAGCGCGTGGTCGTCATTGACCAGATGCGTACGGATCACGCGGGGCGAAGCGTTGTGGCGCAGCACCTCGTAGTCGTGGAAGTTGCTTTGCTTCACGCGGCCTTTCTCGAAGGTGATCTCGCTGGTCAGCGCCAGGCTCAACCCCATGATGGCGCCGCCTTCCATCTGCGCGCGGATGCGTTCGGGGTTGATCTGAGGACCGCAGTCCATCGCCATGTCCACGGCGACGACGCGGATCTCGCCCTTGTCGTCCACCGCCACCTCGACGACCGACGCGGTGTAGCTCATGAAGCTGTAGCAGAAGGCCAGCCCAAGCCCATGCCCCTTCGGCAACGTGCGGCCCCAGCCTGCGCCCTTGCATGCGGCCTCGATCACACCGCGCAGGCGGCCGGTGTCGTAGGGGTAGCGTTCGGGGGACTCGGTGTAATTCCACGTGTCGGCCAGCGTGCCGGGGTCAATCTGGCGGGCCGGACCGATGAGATCCAACGCGAATTCCTTGGAATCCTTGCCTGCGCGGTGCGCGAGTTCGTCGATGAAGCACTGGGCCGCGAAGGCATGCGGAATGTTGGCGACAGACCGGAACCAGCCGATGCGCGCATGGGCATCGACTTCGGCGGTTTCCACGCGCACATTCGGAATACGGTAGGGCATGTTGATCGCCGACATGGCGGACTCGAACATCTGCTGCCCCTTGGCGCCTTGTGCGAACAACGACGCGATGGTGATACCGATCTGCAGGTCGGTCTCAAGCCGGTTGATGAGTTTGATGACCAGCATGCTGTTGAGGCCGAGCCGGAACAGGCGCGCGTCACTGCGCGCCGGCAGCGCCGCTTCGACCGC
>CBHWAL010000080.1:0-11904 GCA_966111495.1 uncultured Achromobacter sp.
CAGCGTCTGGTCGGCGAAAGCGGCATAAGCCGTCAGCACCTGGCCGAACAGCGGCGCGCCCTGGGCAGTGTCATCGGGATTGGCGCGCAAGCGCGCAAGACTGGCGGCGGCTTGCTTGAGCAGCGCATCGGCCTGCGCCAGCGAGGTATTGCGCGCTTCCTCCAGCCCGCCTTCCATCGCCGTCTTGGCGTCCGTCAGCGCCGCACGCGCCTGGAACAGCCGACTGGTCATATCGGCTAGATCACTCGCCCTCTCGATGCTTCCCCGGCCCAGGGCCTCGATATCCGCGCGGTTGTCGCGCAGGACCGTGATGCCCGCCGCCGCTGCGACGGCGAACAGCACGACGAACAACGCAAGAATGGCCGATAGCGCCGTCGTGACCCTCAGATTTTTCCGCATATCCATCCGTGTATAGCCTGAGCCGCCTTCGCGGCAGTGCCACGGATTATGAAGATGCAGTTTGGCAATTTCTTGACACAACTAGCCAAGGACATGACGCACTGCCGTCATGAAGGTGCGCTTTTGCGTTCAGGAACCCCGTATTAATGATTTGTGAATTGGCACGTGCGCGCCCTTGCGGCACATTCGACCCTGTACCGAACCAATCCTTCAAACAGAACAGTCAGCCACATGCACCAAGCCTCCCACGCCTACCAGGACATCCGCGAAGCCGTGCGCGACCTCTGCGCGCAGTTCCCCTCCGAATATTTCCGCAAGGTCGACGAAGAACGCGGCTATCCCGAGGACTTCGTCCGCGCCCTCACCGAAGCCGGCTGGCTGGCGGCGCTGATCCCGCAGGAATACGGCGGATCGGGCCTGGGCCTGACCGAAGCCTCGGTCATCATGGAAGAAATCAATCGCAGCGGCGGCAACTCCGGCGCCTGCCACGGCCAGATGTACAACATGGGCACGCTGCTGCGCCACGGCTCCGAAGCCCAGAAGCGCGAATACCTGCCCCGCATTGCCGCCGGCGAGCTGCGCCTGCAGTCGATGGGCGTCACCGAACCCACCACCGGCACCGACACCACCAAGATCAAGACCACCGCCGTCAAGCGCGGCGACCGCTATGTCATCAATGGGCAGAAGGTCTGGATCTCGCGCGTGCAGCACTCGGACCTGATGATCCTCCTGGCGCGCACCACGCCGCTCGACCAGGTCACGCGCAAGTCCGAGGGCATGTCGATCTTCCTGGTCGACCTGCACCACGCGGTCAAGCACGGCATGTCGATCCGCCCAATTCCCAACATGGTCAACCACGAGACCAACGAGCTCTTCTTCGACAACCTGGAAATCCCCGAAGAAAACCTGATCGGGGAAGAAGGCAAGGGTTTCAAGTACATCCTGGATGGGCTGAACGCCGAGCGCACACTGATCGCCGCCGAGTGCATCGGCGACGGCTACTGGTTCGTCGACAAGGTCACCGCGTACGCCAAGGAACGCATGGTGTTCGGCCGCCCCATCGGCCAGAACCAGGGCGTGCAGTTTCCCATTGCGCGCGCGCACATCAACGTCGAAGCGGCCAGCCTGATGCGCTACGAGGCCTGCCGGTTGTTCGACGCCCACGAGCCCTGCGGCGCCCAGGCCAACATGGCCAAGCTGCTGGCGGCTGATGCCTCGTGGGAAGCCGCCAACGCCTGCCTGCAGTTCCACGGCGGTTTCGGCTTTGCCACCGAATACGACGTCGAGCGCAAGTTCCGCGAGACGCGGCTCTACCAGGTGGCGCCCATTTCGACCAACCTGATCCTGTCGTACGTTGCCGAACACATCCTGGGCCTGCCCCGCTCCTTCTGACACGCCACCTTCCGACATGACCGCAGACCAAGACACCCCGCACCTGAGCGCCGAACTCGCGGCCTTTGCCGCCAACCTGCGCTACGAAGACATCCCGGCCCCGGTGCTGCGCCGCGCTGAAGACCTGCTGCTCGATTGCCTGGCCTCCATCCTGGCCGGCGCGTCGGCCCGCGCGGTCCAGGCGATCGACCGCTACGCCGCCGCGATGGGTCCGGCGGACGGCCCCAGCGAAGTCCTGATCACCCGCCGCCGCACCACGCCGCTCTTTGCCGCGATGGTCAACGCGGCCGCGGCGCACGTGGTGGAACAGGACGACGTGCACAACGGCTCGGTCTTCCATCCCGCCGCCGTGGTGTTCCCCCCTGCCCTGGCCGTGGCGCAGGCGCTGGGCGCTTCGGGCCGCGACCTGCTCACCGCTGCCGTGGCCGGCTACGAAGTCGGCATTCGCGTCGGCGAATTCCTGGGCCGCTCGCACTACAAGATCTTCCACACGACCGGCACGGCGGGCACGCTGGCCGCCGCGGTCACCACCGGCCGGCTGCTCGGCCTGTCCCCCGAACAGATGCTGCACGCGCTGGGTTCGGCGGGCACGCAAGCCGCCGGACTGTGGGAATTCCTGCGCGACGCCGCCGATTCCAAGCAGTTGCACACGGCCAAAGCGGCGGCGGACGGCATCACCGCCGCGTACCTGGCCCGTGAAGGCTTCACCGGTGCACGCCACATCCTGGAAGGCCCGCAGGGCATGGCGGCCGGCATGTCCACGGACGCCGATCCCAGCCGCCTGTGCGACCGCCTGGGGCAGCGCTGGGCGCTCGCCGAAACCTCGTTCAAGTTCCATGCCTCGTGCCGCCATACGCATCCGGCCGCCGACGCGCTGCAGCAGGCGCTGCGCGACAACAAGCTGACCGAGGACGACGTCGAACGTGTCGTGGCGCACGTCCACCAGGGCGCCATCGACGTCCTCGGCCCGGTCGTCAATCCGCAGACGGTGCACCAGTCCAAGTTCTCGATGGGCACGGTGCTGGCGCTGATCGCGCGCCAGGGCCGCGCCGGTCTGGCGGAATTTGACGCGGGTCTCGACGACCCGGGCGTCGCCACCTTCCGCGGCAAGGTGGAAATGGCGCTCGATTCGGAAGTCGACGGCGCCTATCCGCAGCGCTGGATCGGCAAGGTCACGGTGTACACCCGCGACGGCCGCGTGCTGCATGGCCGCGTCGACGAACCCAAGGGCGACCCGGGCAACACGCTCAGCCGCCCCGAAATCGAGGACAAGACGCTCAGCCTGGGCCGCTACGCCGACGCGGCGACGGAACAGGAACTGCGCGAATTGATTTCGACGATCTGGGGGCTGGAAAAAGTGGGCAAGGTGGAGGCGCTGCTGCCGAAGTAATCCGCGCCGCGCTCAACCTGTCGCCCACAAAAAAGCCGCGCTTCGCGGCTTTTTGCTTTGCTGGGGACGGCGTCAAACGCCGCCCAGATTACGCCAGCGCAGCGCGCTGCGCGTTCACCAGATTGGCGATGCCGTTTTCCGCCAGCACCAGCATCGTATCCAGCTCAGCCCGCGTGAACGTCGCGCCTTCGCCGGTGCCCTGCACTTCCACGAAGGCGCCGCTGCCCGTCATGATGACGTTCACGTCGGCGTCGCACGCCGAGTCTTCCAGGTAGTCCAGGTCCAGCACCACCTGACCGCGCACCAGACCCACCGACACCGCAGCCACGGCGTCGCGAATCGGACTGACCGCCAGGTCGCCGCGCTTCATCAGCAGCCCGACCGCGTCGGCCGCCGCCACCCAGGCGCCGGTGATGCTTGCGCAACGCGTGCCGCCGTCGGCCTGCAGCACATCGCAATCCAGGTGCAGGGTGCGTTCGCCCAACGCCTTCATGTCGAACACGGCGCGCAGGCTGCGTCCGATCAGGCGTTGGATCTCCTGCGTGCGGCCGCTTTGCTTGCCGCGCGCCGCCTCGCGATCGCCGCGCGTGTGGGTGGCCCGCGGCAACATGCCGTATTCAGCCGTTACCCAGCCTTCGCCCTTGCCCTTGAGAAAAGGCGGTACCTTGTCCAGGACGCTTGCCGTGCAAAGCACATGGGTGTCGCCTGCCTTCACCAGCACGGACCCTTCGGCGTAACGCGTAAAACCGCGCTCCAGGCTGAACGGACGCAATTGGTCGGCGGCGCGGCCCGACGGCCGGGCTTGGGTGGGGATGGTGGTCACAACAGGCTCCAGACTTGGCTTAGATTCGCGGCATTGTACGGGCAGGCGCCACCGGAAAATCACGCTTGGAGTATCCTGCCGCGATGTATCCGGTTGAAAACACAGACCCGCTGCCCAGGACCTGGGCGCCGCGGGCCCCGGCGCAACCGGCTTCCATTCCAAGAATCACCAGGACACGCACACCATGATCCGCAGCATGACCGCCTTCGGCAACGCCCGAGCAGACTTAGAACAAGGCACTCTCGCCATAGAACTGCGCAGCGTCAACAGCCGTTTTCTCGACCTGTATTTCCGCCTTCCCGATGAACTGCGCCACGTGGAAACGCCCCTGCGCGAACTGCTGACCGCGAATCTGGCGCGCGGCAAGGTCGAAATCCGCGTGTCCTTCACCCGTGCGGCCAATGCCGATCTGTCCAAGCTGGATCCCGCGTGGCTCGACAGCCTGGCCGAACAGCTCCAGGCCGCGCGCCGCATCATCCCGGACATCGCGTCCCCGCGCCTGGCCGAATTGTTCAACTGGCCCGGCCAGCGCGGCAATGACGCTCTGGATCCGCAGATCTGGGGCGCCGCGTGCCTGCAGGCCGCCCAGCAGGCCCTGACGCAGTTGCAAGAAGGCCGCGAGCGCGAAGGCGAACGCCTGGCCGGCATGATGCGCGAATGCGCCGATGGCGTCGCGCGCGTCGTGGATATCGTGCAGGCGCATCTGCCGCAGCTGCTGGCCGACCACCGCGAACGCCAGGCCGCCAAGCTTCGTGAAAGTGTGGAGTCCGCCTTTCCGGGCGGATTCATGCACATCTCCGGCGCGGAACTGTCCGAACGCCTGTCGCAGGAGGCCAACCTCTTTGCCCTGCGCATCGACGTGGCCGAGGAACTGTCGCGCCTGCGCTCGCACCTGGAAGAACTGCGTCACCTGCTGTCCGACGGCGGCGGCAAGCCCGCAGCGGGCAAGAAGAACGCCGGCAGCGCGGGCAAGCGGCTGGACTTCCTGTTCCAGGAAATGAACCGCGAAGCCAACACGCTGGGCTCGAAGGCGGGCAGCATGGAAGTCACCCGCGCCGCCATGGACCTGAAGCTGCTGATCGAGCAGATGCGCGAGCAGGCGCAGAACATCGAATAAGGGGCGCGGGGGGTGCTACCCCCGCCTGGCGGCCACCCTTTACCGCACCTCGCCCGCCGCCGGCTCGCCGCGCAGCGCCGAATCCAGATACTCGCTGCGGGCACGCGCGTCCGGAAAGCGCATGTCGCGGTAGCTGACAAAGCGCCAACCGCGCGTCAGGCGGTAACCGGCCCAGATCAGCAAAAAGAGCGGAATGCCGATGTAGGTGGCGACCACGCCGCCCCACTCGATCTTGTCCTGCAGGAACGCCTGATAGTTCTGACCCAGCGTGATGATCAGGCACAGCACGAAGGCAAAGATCGGACCAAAGGGAAAGAACGGGGACACATACGGCAGATCCGCCAGGCTGTTGCCCTGCTTCACATACCCGCGGCGGAAGCGGTAATGGCTGATGGCAATGCCCAGCCACGCAATGAACCCGGTCATCCCCGACGTATTGAGCAGCCAGATATAGACGTCGTTCGGGCTGAAGATGAAGGTGAAGAAGCACAGCGCCGCGACAACGGTGGTGGCCAGCAGCGCCCACAGGGGTACACCGCTGCGCGAGATACGACCGAAAATCCGCGGCGCCTTGCCTTCGCGCGCCAGGCTGTACAGCATGCGCGTGGCCGCGTACATGCCCGAGTTACCGGCCGACAGCACCGAGGTCAGCACCACCGCGTTCATCACCGAGGCGGCGCCCAGCAGCCCCGCGCGTTCGAAGATCAGCGCGAAGGGGCTGACGCTGATGTCCTCGACATCGTTGCGCAGCAGGTGCGGATCGGTATAGGGAATCAAGAGGCCGATGACCAGGATGGCGGCCACGTAGAACAGCAGGATGCGCCAGAACACCTGACGCACCGCACGCGGCAGATTACGCGCCGGATCCTTGGATTCCCCCGCTGCGATGCCGATCAGTTCGGTGCCCTGGAACGAAAAGCCCACCACCATGGCGACGCCGATCAGCGCGGCAAAGCCGCCCGCAAACGGCGCGTCGCCCACGGTCCAGTTGGCCAAGCCGCCGGTCTCACCGCCCCGGATGATGCCCAGCAGCATCATCACGCCCATGGCGACGAAGGCCAGCACGGCGATCACCTTGATCAGCGCAAACCAGAATTCCGCCTCGCCGAAGCCGCGCGCGGACATGGCGTTCAGTCCGAAAGTGATGGCCAGGAACAGCGCGCTCCAATAAAAGCCGGGTACGTCGGGAAACCAGTACGCCATGACAAGCTGCGCCGCGACCAGGTCGACCGCCACCGTAACCGCCCAGTTGTACCAATAGTTCCAGCCCAGCGCGAAGCCGAAACCGTCTTCGACATACCGCGCGCCATAGGTCGAGAACGAGCCGGACACGGGCATGGCAGCGGCGAGTTCGCCCAGGCTCGTCATCAGGAAATAGACCATGATGCCGATCAGCACGTAGCCCAGCAGCGCGCCGCCGGGGCCGGCCTTGGCGATGGTCGCGCCCGACGCCACGAACAGCCCGGTGCCGATCGACCCGCCCACCGCGATCATGGTCAGGTGGCGCGCCGACAGCGTGCGCCGCAATTCGGACGGCCTGTCCGCCTGCGCGTTGCGCGTGCCGCCTGAGCGACGATCAT
Organism: uncultured Achromobacter sp.; assembly: GCA_966111495.1. Classification (GTDB taxonomy): domain Bacteria; phylum Pseudomonadota; class Gammaproteobacteria; order Burkholderiales; family Burkholderiaceae_B; genus Achromobacter. The sequence goes on from CBHWAL010000080.1 coordinate 6,702, forward strand.
CGTGTTCCGATGGTGCCAAAATGCGTTCCTTCACGTCTGGATGGCGCTCGCGCAACGGTCCGCAAACGCCCTGGGATTACCGAGCAACGCGCGAGAATAGCGCAATCGGCCCCGACATGAAAAATGGCCGGGGGCTGGGGACGGATCCGCCCCCGAGGCCTCCCGGTGGCGGCCGTTTTATTGAAACGCCGTTTCCATGAACGTGCGCAGCTTGCGCGAATGCAGCCGCTCCGGCGGCATGTCGCGCAGCCGTTCCAGCGCCCGGATGCCGATTTCCAGATGCTGGTTGACCTGGCGCCGGTAGAAGGCGCTGGCCATGCCCGGCAGTTTCAGTTCGCCGTGCAGCGGCTTGTCGGACACGCACAGCAAGGTCCCGTAAGGCACCCGGAAGCGAAAGCCGTTGGCCGCGATCGTGGCCGACTCCATGTCGAGCGCAATCGCGCGCGACTGCGCAAACCGCTCCACCAGATCGACGTGGTCGCGCAACTCCCAGTTGCGGTTGTCGATCGTCGCCACGGTGCCCGTGCGCATGATGCGCTTCAAGTCCCAGCCGGACAGCCCGGCCACCTCTTCGACCGCCTGCTCCAACGCCACCTGCACCTCCGCCAGCGCCGGCACGGGCACCCAGGTGGGCAGATCGTCGTCCAGCACGTGGTCTTCACGGACATACCCATGCGCCAACACGTAATCGCCCAGCCGCTGGGAGTCGCGCAGGCCCGCGCAATGGCCCAGCATCAGCCACGCATGCGGCCGCAGCACGGCGATGTGGTCGGTGATCGTCTTGGCATTCGACGGTCCGACCCCGATGTTGACCAACGTGATGCCGGAATGATCGCCGCGCACCAGGTGGTACGCCGGCATCTGCGGCAGGCGCACCGCCTGGGCCTCGTCGCCGGGACCGCTCTCGCCGCGGCGCGTGATGCGGTTGCCGGGTTCGACCAGCATTTCGTAGTCTTCGTTGCCGCTGGCCATGAGGGCGCGGGCCCGGGCGCAGAACTCATCCACGTAGAACTGGTAGTTGGTGAACAGCACGAAGTTCTGGAAATGCGTGGGCGCGGTCGAGGTGTAGTGCTGCAGCCGGTGCAGCGAATAATCGACGCGCTGCGCGGTAAACGGCGCCAACGGCTTGGGTTCGCCGTCCTTGCCGCGCCACGATCCGTTGACGATGGCGTCGTCGGTGACCGCCAGGTCCGGCACGTCGAACAGGTCGCGCAGTGGCCGCTTGAGGGCCTCGAGATGCTCGCCTTCCACGTAGGCGCCCTCGGGAAAGGCGAAATGCAGAGGAATCGGCGAATCGGACTCGCCTACTTCGACCGCCACCCGATGGTTCTGCAACAACTGGCCGATCTGCTCGATCAGGTAGTCGCGAAACAGCGCTGGCTGCGTGATGGTGGTCTGGTAGTAACCCGGTTCGGCCACGTGGCCATACGAAAGCCGGGTGTCGATGGGATCGTAGGTTTCCACGACGATGCGGATGGCTGGGTAGTAGGCGCGGAAGCGCGCGCTGCCATTGCCCGAGCCCTTCAGGACCTCACGGAACGCGGTACGCAGGAAAGCCGTATTGCGCGCATAGATTTCCGCCAGCCGGTCGACGGCGGACAGCGCGTCCTGAAAGGGTTCAAACGGCAGGGCCTCGGGCCGGTTCATGGACGACAAAGGGTGTACTGCGTTCATCATTGAGCTCTACTCCGCCTTCTTATCTGTCTTGGCTGCATCGACCCTGCGCGGCGGCAACACCGCAGGCCGATGCGGTCGATTATGCCCGAGGCGTTGGGCAATGAAATGTCATCCGGCACGCCGGCGCGGGTATCGCGTTGTTTGCGCCGCGAGGACGCCGTGCCCGGCTCGCCTGTTACGTGGCGCGGTGGGCGGGCCGTAACAGTCGGGCCGCGATAATGCTGCATTGCACTACAGATGTAATGAAACATTATTACACTATAATCTTGAGGCGTTTCTTGCTTCCCGCCTGTAAACCGCCCCCTTTCCGCCGGCTTGCCTCCTAGGCAAAGCCATGCCGCCCACTCCGATTTCTGAAGTGACGTAATGACGCCGCCCACGCGAAAGTTTCGCTTTGCCCAATTCCGCACGCCCGCATTTTTGTCAGCGCCCCTGCTGGCCCTGACGCTTTCCTGGATTCCCGGCGCCGCCCAAGCATCGCTTGCCGCCGAACAGGCCCGCCCCACCCTCAGCGGCCTACGCCTCGCGCAAGAGCCCACCGTCATCACGCTGCGCGAACGCGTCGTGCAGGCCGGCCTGGAGGCCATCGGCACGCCCTATAGCTGGGGCGGCGATGACGCCGAGGGCTTCGATTGCAGCGGACTCGTCCTGTATGTCTTCCGGGAAATCGCCGGCCTGGAGCTGCCGCGCACCGCGCGCGCCCAGCGCAGCGAAGGCAAGACCGTGTCCGCCAAGAAGGAACTGCGCCCCGGCGATCTGGTGTTCTTCGCCACCCGCGGACGCGGGGTCACCTCGCACGTCGGCATCTATATCGGCCAGAACAAGTTTGTCCATGCTCCGCGACGCGGCACCAAGGTGCGCGTCGACGACATGAAGGCCGCCTACTGGTCCAAGCGTTACCTGGGCGCCCGCGCGTACCTGGATACCCCGCCCAAGCAGTTGCTGGCGCAGGCTTCGCGCTAAGCGCAAGGCTGGCGGAGGGAGCCCGAGGGGCTCCGGCGGGGATAAACGCAAAACGCCGGCACGCGTGTGCCGGCGATTTTGTTCCTGAAAGAAATGCTCAGCCCCGGCCCACGAAGGGCATGTTGGTCGCCATGATCGTCATGAACTGCACGTTGGCTTCCAGCGGCAGACGGGACATGGCGGCTACAGCCTGCGCCACATGCGCGACGTCCATGCGCGGCTCGACCTTGGTGCTGCCGTCGGCCTGCAGGATGCCGGCAGCCATGCGCTCGGTCATTTCCGTGGCGGCGTTGCCGATGTCGATCTGGCCGCACGCAATGTTGTACGCCCGGCAATCCAGAGAGATCGACTTGGTCAGCCCGGTCACCGCGTGCTTGGTGGCGGTGTAGGCAATCGAAAATGGCCGCGGCGCGTGCGAGGAAATCGAGCCGTTGTTGATGATGCGGCCGCCTCGCGGGTTCTGCGCCTTCATGATGCGGATCGCGGCCTGCGCGCACAGGAACATGCCCGTCAGGTTGGTGTCGACCACTTCGCGCCACACGGCCACCGGCAGCTCCTCGATCGGCACGGCCGGCGCGCCGCGTCCGGCGTTGTTGAACAGCACGTCCAGGCGTCCGTATTCGCGCTGGGCGGTGTCGAAGAGATCCCGGACTGCCTGCTCGTCGGATACGTCCGTGGGCACGACGAGCGCCCGCAGGCCATCTTCGCCGGCCGCCGTCCGGGTGGCTTCCAGCGGCTCTCGCCGGCGGCCCGCCAGCACGACGCGGTAACCCTGCGCCAGGAGCTCAAGCGCGACTGCGCGGCCTATGCCGGTGCCGGCGCCCGTGACCAGGGCGACGCGGGGCGGATCGATCTCGTTCGTGTTCATCGGATTCTCCGTCTTATGAATGCGCGAAATCCTACCCGAATCGTCTTACGGATGCTGCAAGCGAAGGTTCCAAGCGCGACACACTTTCAACATTCCCGCCAAAGGGATGACCCAGGCGCCCGATTCGCACCTGACGCCCCGTTGCGCCAGCGCAGGTTCGGCGGCCGGCAGCGCGCGCGGCCAACCGCGCGATTTGCTATTCTTCGAGTCTCAGCATCACACGCCGGTCACATTCATTCATGCACGCCACTCCCGGAAACGTCTTCATGGTCGTCGCGCCCAGCGGCGCCGGCAAGTCCAGCCTTGTAAAGGCCCTGCTTGCCCAGGACTCCTCCATCCTGCTTTCCATTTCCTGCACCACGCGCGCACCCCGCCCCGGCGAAGAAGACGGCCGCGAATACCGGTTTGTGTCGATCGACGATTTCAAGCAGATGCGCGAAGCGCAGAACCTGCTGGAATGGGCCGAGGTTCACGGCAATTTCTACGGCACGCCGCGCGACCGCATCGACGAGGCGACCAGCCAGGGACGTGACGTGCTTCTGGAAATCGACTGGCAAGGCGCGCGCCAGGTGAAGCAACGCTTTCCGCGCGCGATCGGCATTTTCGTGCTGCCGCCGTCCATCGACGAACTCGAAAGCCGGCTCAAGGCGCGCGGCCAGGACGCGCCGCAAGTCATCGCCCGCCGCCTGATGGCTGCGGGCGGCGAAATCGCCCACGCGCCTGAATGCGAATATGTTATTATTAATCAAGAATTTAGCGTAGCCCTGTCGGAGCTGACCCAAATCGTCAGCGCTGCTCGGCTGCGTTTTTCGTCTCAGGCCGCCCGTCATGCCGAGTTGTTTGCGCAACTTGGCATCCCGGCCGAACACTGAGCCGAACGCATTCTCCCCATCATCCATCAGCACCAGGTGTCCTAATGGCTCGCATCACTGTCGAAGACTGTCTGAATCAAATCCCCAACCGTTTCAAGCTCACGCTGGCCGCGACGTATCGCGCCCGTGAATTGGCGCAAGGCCACGCCCCGCGCCTGGACAGCAAGGACAAGCCCACGGTCACGGCACTGCGCGAAATCGCTGGCGGACTCACCGGCGTGGAAATGCTGCGTAAAGTTCCCACCTGATACGCGCCGGGGGGCTGCAAGCATGGCTTTTCCCGGGCTGAAGTACGCTTCATCTGGTCTGCTTGCCGCCCTGCGTGCCGGCTCCCGCCTAGGGCGCCGCACGGGCAAGAAAGACAAGAATTCCCCCACGCCACCGTCCGTCGCCGCGCAAGAAGCGGCGGACGCGACCGGATCCCCGGTCGCCTCGCTGGCGCCGCTGACCGAAATCATCGGCAGCTATCTCGACAAGAACGATGTGGAGCGCGTGCGCGAAGCCTATCGCTTCGCGGACCAGGCGCATCTGGGCCAGTTCCGCGCCAGCGGCTCGCCCTACATCTCTCACCCCATCGCCGTCACCGAAATCTGCGCGGGCTGGAAGCTCGACGTCAACGCGCTGTCTGCCGCCCTGCTGCACGACGTGATGGAAGATCAGGGCATCGCCAAGCACGAGCTGGCCGAGAAATTCGGACCTGAAGTCGCCGAGCTGGTCGATGGCCTGTCCAAGCTGGACCGCCTGGACTTCGCCACCAAGGCCGAACAACAGGCCGAGAGCTTCCGCAAGATGCTGCTGGCGATGGCGCGCGACGTGCGCGTCA
>CBHWAL010000081.1:0-11841 GCA_966111495.1 uncultured Achromobacter sp.
GCATACCTGATTCGAACAGGGGACCTGCGTATTATGATTCCGTCGCTCTAACCGGCTGAGCTAATGCGCCATCTTCTCTACTGAACAGTTTGCGTTGCAATTGCTGCTCAACGAAGAACGAAATTCTAGCACGAAGTTTTTTTGGAGTGCAAGTGGACGGGCGCCAATTTTTGAAGGGGCGTTCCGACAGGCGTTCCAACCGCCTCACCAGCAGCGAGCATCCCCTCAATCATCCTGTGCCAGCCGGATGCCCGAAAACTGCCATCGCGCCTCGGGCGGAAAGAAGTTCCGATAGCTTGGCCGGATGTGATCGCGGGGCGTGGCGCAGGAGCCGCCTCGCAGCACGTACTGGTTGCACATGAATTTGCCGTTGTACTCGCCAACGGCGCCGGCGCTGGGTTTGAATCCTGGATAGGCGTCATAGCCGCTCGACGTCCATTCCCACGCGTCGCCAAAGAATTGCACGGGACCGCCCTGGCCGTTGCGTCCTGGTGCGGGGCGGGTGTCGAGGTGGCCGTTTTCCAGCAGGTTGGCGCGGGCCGAGTAGGTCTCTTCCGAAAGCTGGCGGGCCGCGTGTTCCCATTCGGCTTCTCGCGGGAGCCGCGCGCTTGCCCAACGCGCATAGGCATCGGCTTCGAAATAGCTGACGTGGGTGACGGGCGCCTCCCATTCCAAGGGCTGCATGCCGCGCAACGTAAAGACGTGCCAGTCGTCGCCGTCGCTTTCCCAATAGAGCGGCGCGCGCCAGGCTTGCGCGCACACCATGTCCCATCCCATGGACAGCCATAGTTCGGGACGCTCGTACCCGCCATCCTGGATGAAGTCCAGGAATTCGCGCTGGGTCACGAGACGATCGGACAGGGAGTAGGGCGTCAGCAGGACATCGTGAGCCGGGCCTTCGTTGTCGAAGGCAAACCCGCGGCCGTCGTGGCCGATGCGTGTGATACCGCCTTCGTAGCGGGTCCACCCCGCGTCCGTGGCGGTCGGCAGCGCCGGCTGGCCGGGCGCCACGTACGCGGGCCTGAGCGGATTGGCCGACAGCATGTGCTTCAGGTCGGTCAGGATCAGTTCCTGGTGCTGCTGCTCGTGGTTCAGGCCAAGCTCAAGCAGCGCGTCGAAGTCGGCATCGTTGCCGCCCAGGCGCGAAATCAGTGCGTGCATCGCCTCGTCAACGTGTTGGCGGTACCGCAAGATCTCGGCAAGCGGGGGGCGCGACAAGAGACCGCGTTGCGGCCGCGGGTGCTTGGCGCCGACGGCGTTGTAGTAGGAGTTGAACAACATCCGGTATTGCGGATGGAAGGGCGGCGTGGATGCGTCGAAGCGCGCCAGCAGGAATGTTTCGAAGAACCAGGTGGTGTGGGCCAGATGCCATTTGACGGGGCTGCAATCCGGCATGGATTGCACCTGGCAGTCTTCGGGGCTTAGCGGCGCGGCAAGCGCGGCGGTGGTCGAGCGTACGGCGTCATAGCGGTCGTGCTGTCCGGCCTGTCCGCTGGCATAGGGCGCGATGGCGGGATGGGTCAGCAGGCATGCGGGGTCCATGGCGATCCTCCGGGGGGCGTCGTGGGTGGTCCCGCGTCAGGCGCGGGCGCTGAAAACAGAAAACCAGTCGCGGGCATCCGACCAGTGTGCGACATCGCGAAAGCCCGCGCGATGAAGCAGGTCGCTGAAGGCCTGTGGCGTGAACTTGTACGAGTTTTCCGTATGAATGCGCTCGCCGTGCTTGAAGTCGCGATGACCGCCGGGCCAGGTGACGCGCAATGCGCGCTGCGCTTCCAGGTGCATTTCGACCCGCGAACGTTCGCTGTTGAAGATGGCCACATGGCGCCAGTCGTCGACATTGAAATCGCTGCCGAGCACCGCGTTTACGTGGCGCAGCAGATTCAGGTTGAACGCGGCCGTTAAATGCAGCGCGTCGTCGTACGCGGGTTCAAGCACGCTTCGGGGCTTGACGCGGTCGACGCCGATCAGCAAGCCGCCGCCAGAACACGATTCGCGGATCCGCCGCAGCATGGCGTACGCGCTGTCGGGTCCCAGATTGCCGATGCTGGAGCCGGGATAAAAGAAGAGGCGCTGCGGTGCCGGTATGTCGTCGGGCAACGCAAGTTCATGCGAGAAATCCTGTCCCACGGCCGTGATCTGCATGTCGGGATAGGACAGCTTCAACCGGCGCACGGCCGCCTGCAGATAGTCGGCCGAGATGTCGACTGGCACGTAGTGGCTGGGCCGCAGGCTGGCGAATAGCCGCTCGGCCTTGACGCAGTCACCGGCGCCCAGGTCGACCATGGCCTGCACCGGACCGACGTGGCGGGCGATGTCCGCGCCGTGACGCTGGAAGATCTCGTCCTCGCAGCGCGTGGGGTAGTACTCGGGCAGCTGCGTGATGGCCGTGAAGAGCGATGAGCCCAGCGCGTCGTACAGGAACTTCGGGTCGATGTGGGCGGAGCTGTCCAGCAACCCATCGTGCAATTCGATCTGCTCGGCGCTTTGATGCTGCGGTTCTTGCGCGACGAATTCAGGAGAAACGGCGGCAAGGAGTGCGGAAGGGGAAACCATGCGTTCAGTTCCTTTTTGGGGCGGTTGAAGCGCATTGAGAAGGCCTATTGTGGCGGCTGAGGGGGTTTGCGTGTCAAGCGCCAAGCCTCTGAATGCAATGGACTTTTACGAAATCGAAAACGCGTTTGGCTGGGGGCGACAAGATGTGCCTGCTGATCCGCACCCGGCGTCAGACGTTGCCATCAGCAAGTTTCGCTCCGCTGAAATATCGGTTTACGGCTGGTTGCGAAAGCTCGGGCAGTTGGGGCCATAGCTATGGACAATGGGGCTTCGGCCATGCGGAACGATGTGTCCCGCGGCCCTGGCGATGCTGCGTTGCATCAGGCAACGATTGCTTTAGCCGGGACGGTCCAAACAAGGAGCTAACCATGAATCGAAAGCACCAGCGCGCTGAAATGGCTTTGCATCGTGAACGCGTGAATGACAGCTTCCACGAGTTGCTGGCCGGGACGGAAGACCTCTTGCGTTCGACCGCGTCGTATACGGGCTCCGAAATCGAATCGGCGCGTGCGCGCCTGAAGCGCCAGCTTGCGGATGCACGTGAGTCCGCGGGCGGGTGGGAAGGCGTGGCCCGGGAGCGGGCGCGCCGGGCCACGGCTTACGCAGACGAATACGTGCATGAGAATGCGTGGAAATCGGTCGGCGTGGCGGCGCTGGTGGGCGCCGTGCTCGGCTGCATCTTCGTGGCGGGCAACCGACGCTAGAGGCGCATCATGAGCCCATTACCGGCCCTGAGCCGGGGTGGGCCGCGCAATGCCTTGCAAGAACTGACGGCCGCCGCGCGCCGATGGGCGCGCGCCGTCCTGTTTGCGTGCGTCGCGTCCGTGCTCGCCGCCTGCGCCAGCGTCCCGGACGCGCAGGAACGGCACGCGCGCGCCGCGCAGGCCGGCCTGTCCGCGGATGCGGCGCAGGACAGTTACCGTCGCGGGCAAGGCATTGCAGCGGACCCTCAAACACCCAAGGATGACTTCCTTGCCCGGCACCTGGCGGTGGAGCAGGCGGTCAGCGGCGCGCCGCTGGTCAAGGGCAATCGCGTACGTCTGCTGACTGACGGTCCCAGCACGTACAAGGCGATGCTCCAGTCCATCGGGCAGGCGCGCCGCTACGTCCACATGGAAACCTACATCTTCGAGGATGACGCCGAAGGTCAGCGCTTTGCCGAGGCGCTGATCGCGGCGCGCAACCGGGGCGCTGAAGTCTCGTTGATGGTGGACGCGGTCGGGACGATCAAGACGCCCGATGCGCTGTTCCAGCGGATGCGCGATGCGGGCGTCCAGGTGGCGGTCTTCAATCCCGTCAATCCGGTCAACGCACGCGCCGGCTGGTCGCCAAACCAGCGCAACCACCGCAAGGTGCTGGTCGTCGACGGCAAGGTTGGCTACCTGGGCGGCATCAACGTCAGCAGCGTGTACGAGTCGTCGTCGTTCTCCGGCGGCAGCGGCTCGGGTTCGGGCGGCGGCTCTGGTGGCGGTTCGGGCGGCGGACCCGGCGATAAAGCCGGCGACCCGCCGGAGGATGCGGATTCCGCGCCGTGGCGCGACACACATCTGCGCATCGAAGGCCCGGCGGTGGCAGAGCTGGAGCAGGTGCTGCAGGCCGGCTGGGCGTCGCAGGCGAAGGAGCCCATCAAGGGCGGTGATTCGCAGGTCGCGCCGCCCGTCGGCAACACGACGGTTCGCATCCTGGCCAACCAGCCCGACCGCAGCGACGGCTATACGGTCTACCTGACGCTGATGTCGGCGTTCGAAAGCGCGCAGAAATCCATCCACATCACAATGGCGTACTTCGTGCCCGATCCCGCGTTCATCGAGGTGCTCCAATCCGCCGCCAGGCGGGGCGTGGATGTGGTGCTGGTCCTGCCGGGCTTCAGCGATTCGTCGCTGGTGTTCCACGCGGGTCGGTCGCATTACACCGATCTGCTGCGCGCCGGCGTGAAGATCTACGAACGGCGTGACGCGTTGCTGCATGCGAAGACGGCGGTGGTCGACGGCGTCTGGTCGACCGTGGGATCGAGCAATATGGATTGGCGCAGCTTTGCGCTGAACTATGAGATCAACGCGGTGGTGCTGGGGCCCGAGTTTGCGGCCGAGATGGAGACGCTGTTTCAGCGCGATGTGGCCGATGCCGAGCAGGTCACGCCGGAGGCCTGGAAGGAGCGCGGCCTGGACGACCGCTTCATGGAGTCGTTCTCGCGCATGTTCGAGCGCTGGCTGTAGCGGACGGGGCGTACGGGTCTGGCGCGATATGCCGCGCCAGACCCGTACGCCGCGCCGATCAGGAATTGCCTGCCGCCGCGGCTTGAGCGGCGTGTTCCCGCGCGAGCGCCGTGGTGATGTCGTGCGTGGGCTGGAACGACTGCGCCTGCGCCATCGCCCAACCCGCGCGAAAGACCTGATGCCGGAACTCGCCGCGCAGCAGTTCGCCGGGCGCCAGCTCCGGGAACAGCGCGGACAAGAGGCGGATTTCGCTGGGCGAGATGCGGCGCGCGATATGGTGCGGACGCAACTGACTGGGGTGGGTCAGCCCCGCCGCGGCCAGCAGTTCGGCAAGCGCGTGCAACGTGTTCTTGTGGAAGTTGGCCACGCGCTGCGCCTTGTCCGGCACGACCAGCGCACGTTGCCGCAGCGGATCCTGCGTGGTGACGCCGGTGGGGCATTTGCCGGTGTGGCAGGCCTGGGCCTGGATGCAGCCGATGGCGAACATGAAGCCGCGCGCGGCGTTGCACCAGTCCGCACCCATCGCCATCACGCGCGCCATATCGAACGAGGTGATGATCTTGCCCGACGCGCCCAGCTTGATGCGGTCGCGCAGGTTCACGCCTATCAGCGTGTTGTGCACCAGCCGCAGCGCCTCGCGCAGCGGCGTGCCGACGTGATCCACGAATTCCACGGGGGCCGCGCCCGTACCGCCTTCCGCGCCGTCCACCACGATGAAGTCGGGCGTGATACCGGTTTCCAGCATGGCCTTGACGATGGCGAACCATTCCCACGGATGTCCCACGCAGAACTTGAAGCCGACGGGCTTGCCGCCCGAGAGCTCGCGCAGGCGCGCCACGAACTTCATGAGGCCGATGGGGCTGTCGAACGCGGAGTGGCTGGCCGGTGAATTGCAGTCTTGCCAGGGCGCGACGCCGCGCGCTTCGGCGATCTCGATCGTCACCTTGCCCGCAGGCAGGATGCCGCCGTGGCCGGGCTTGGCGCCTTGAGACAGCTTGATTTCGATCATCTTGACCTGCGGCGTACAGGCGTTGCGCACGAAGGCCTCTTCGGAAAAGGCGCCGTGCTCGTCGCGGCAGCCGAAGTAGCCCGAGCCGATGTTCCACACCAGGCTGCCGCCCGGTTGGCGATGGTAGCGGCTGATGCCGCCTTCGCCCGTGTCATGCGCGAAGTCGCCTTGCCGCGCGCCTTCGTTCAGGGCCAGCACCGCGTTGGCCGACAGCGCGCCGAAGCTCATGGCCGACACGTTGAACACCGACATGGAATAGGGCTGCGTGCAATCGGGCCCGCCCACCGTCACGCGAAAGTCGGTGTCGTTGATGTGCGAGGGCGACATGGAATGGTTGATCCATTCGTAACGGTCGCCGTAGACGTCTTCCTGGGTGCCGAAGGGGCGCTTGTCGATCTCGCGCTTGGCGCGCTGATACACGATGGAACGCTGCGCGCGCGAGAAGGGCGAGGCCTGCGTGTCGTCCTCCAGGAAATACTGGCGGATCTCGGGGCGGATGAATTCGAACAGAAAGCGCAGGTTGCCCAGCACCGGATAGTTGCGGCGGATTGCGTGGCGCGGCTGAATCAGGTCGTACACGCCCAGCGCGCCCAGCAGCGCCAGCGGCACGGCGGCCGCAAGCCACCACAACGACGCCGTGACGGCCAGGACTGCGGTGATCGCCGCGCCGGCCAGGGTCAGAAAAAAGGCCGTGAAGCGGCCGGCTATCCAATTCATGTCCATCTCCGTATTTCGGAATGGAGCCACCATACACCAGGGTAGCCGTCTGGCGGATGAATGGCGCGCGCCGCGCGCCAGCGCTGGCGTGGGCCTCGCGCGGGTCTCGCGCAGTCGTGCCGCACGCCGAAACCCGCATGGCTGCTGGCTTTGCAGCAAGGCAAAAAAATGGCCTCCTGTGTCAGGAGGCCATTGTTGGAACTCTGTTTCTCAGCAACTGGATGCCGGCGGCGTCTTCTCGACGGCCAGGCCGAACAGCGGACGCAGACGCACGCCCAGCGCGCTGCCGGCGAACGCGGCAGGCAGCCACAGCCAGGCATGCAGGCTGCCCGACAGGATGCCGCTGAAGTAGGCGCCGATGTTGCAGCCGAAGGCCAGGCGCGCGCCATAGCCGAGCAGCAGGCCGCCGATCACCGCGCCGGCGAGCGAGCGCGCGGGCACCTTCCAGACGGGCGCGAACTTGCCGGCCGCGCTGGCGGCGGCCAGGGCGCCGAGCATGAGGCCAATGTCCATGACGGTGGTGACGTCCTGGCGCAGCGGTGCGGCAAGCGACGGCTGCTTGGCCCAATAGGCCCAGGTGGCGACGTCGCCGCCCGCCGCGTCCAGCGCCTTGGCGCCCCACAACGCGAATGCCGACGTGATGCCCCACGGGCGTCCGGCCAGCGCCAGCGTCGCGAAGTTCAGCACGACCAGCGCCACGCCGCCCCAGATGAGCGGCCACGGGCCCTGCAGCAGCGAGGCCGGGCGGGCGGTACGCGACGCGAAGGAAATCACGTGGCCGTGACGGCGCTTTTCCAGCACGGTGGCGATCCAGGCGATCAGGGCAAAGACGGCCAGGTTGGCGATGATGGCGGGCGCCAGGCCCCACGTCTTGATGAGCGAGGTGGGCGCCAGCGCCGGCAGGCTGGACCACCAGCCGAAGTTGGCGGTGGCGATGACCGAACCCACGATGAAGAACAGCAGCGTCACCACCATGCGGGTGTTGCCGCCGCCCACCGCGAACAGCGTGCCCGATGCGCATCCACCGCCAAGCTGCATGCCGATGCCGAACAGGAATGCGCCCAGCACCACCGAGACGCCCGGGGGCGACACGAAGCCGCTGACCGGCTGGCCGAACAGCGTGCCGGAAGCCAGGAACGGGAAGAACAGCAGCACGCCCGCGGCCAGCATCAGCATCTGCGCGCGCAGGCCGGCGCCGCGGCGGTCCGACACGAACACGCGCCAGGCCTGCGTGAAGCCGAACGAGGCGTGGTAGAGCGTGACGCCGAGCAGCGCGCCGATCACCCACAGCGCGCCTTGGCGCCAACTGACGGTCTGGTTGAGATACAGCGCGCCGGCCAGCACCAGCAGCATCGCAATCCACAGCGGTTTGCGGTTGATCTGGATGGGCGGCAGGGCCGGGGAAAGTGGCAGGGAGGAAGCGTTGGCGCTCATGGGAATCCCGAGGATAAGACGTAAATGCAGGACGTAAATGCAAACGGGTGCGTCGTCGCACCCGTGGGAATAGCCGTCAGTCTAGTCCTGTCGTTAAATTTCTCAAACGAAGGAATTGTGCTTTAACGATAACTGCAAGTTATATAAAGCCCATGCAGGCAATAAGCCGCTTGCCCGTTACGAGACGGGATGCGCGCTGATCCACGCGACAAGCAGGCTGACCGTCACCACCGATGCCACCGTGCTGACGAGGATCGCGCGCGACGTGACGCGGGCATCGCGCCCGTACATTTTCGCCAGCATGAAGGGGCCGGTGCCGATGGGCAGCGCGCTCATCAATACGGCAGTCCAAGCCCACAGCGGCGGCATCGAGAACACGTAGAACGCCAGCACCGCGGTTGCCGCTGGCTGCAGCAGCAGCTTGCCCAGCACCAGGCGCAATACGCCGGGTCCGGAACTGGCGGTTTCGGTCTGTGCCAGGAAGAGGCCGATGGTCACCAGCGCGCACGGACTGGCCGACGCGCCCAGCAAGGCCACATAGCGGTCGACGCCTTCGGGCAGCGCCACGCCCGTGGCGGCCCAGGCAAGTCCCAGCACGGGGGCGGCCAGCAGCGGGTTGCGCACCAGCGCGCGGCCCACCTTGAGCAGCGTCGCCGGCAAATTGGGCGTCTGCTGTCGGTCGAACTCGATAAGCGCGATGGCAAATCCGAACAGCACGCTGGCGGTAAGCAACGTGGTGAAGGTGGCGGGCGCCAGGCTGTCGGCGCCAAGCAGCGCAAGGCATAGCGGAATGCCCATGTAGCCAGCGTTGGCGTATGAAGCGGCCAGGCCTTCGATGCTGCGGTCGGTCAGCGTTTGCGGTCCGCGCTTGCGCGGCAGGAACGACACCAGGAACGTGACGGCGATGCCGCCGGCGAACGCGCCGACGAATCCCCAGTGCGCCATGTGCGCCAGATCCACCTGCGTCATCGCGCGGAACAGCAGCGCGGGCAAGGACAGGTACACCACGTAGCGGTTCAGCGCGTCGGTTGCGTGGGTGCCCAGGATGCGCCAGCGCGCGGCCAGCCAGCCGGTCAGGATCAACGCAAAGACCGGCAGGGCGGCGGTGACGACGGCGTTCATGGGCGGGGGCGCGAGGGCGGAAAGGCGCTCATTCTACTTGGCGCTGTCGCCCGTCTTGCCCGATTTGCGGGTGACCAGCAGGATGCCCAGCGCGGCCAGCGCCATGCCGGGCCAGGCCAGCGGCGGGATGGGTTCGCGCAGGATCAGCAGCGCAATGACCGCCGTGCAAGGCGGCACCAGGAAAAACAGCGCGGACACGCGTGATGCTTCGCCGTGGCGGATCATGGCGAGCAGCAAGGTGATGGCGACCAGAGAGTTGCCCACCACCAGATAGGCCAGCGAGCCCAGCAACGGTCCCGTCCAGTCGATGTGCATCGGCTCCAGCCAGAACGCCAGCGGCGCGGACACGGCAAGTCCCACGCCGTACTGGACGAAGTTGGACGCAACCGGATGGATCTGCGTGCCGAAACGCTTTTCGTAGAGCGTGCCGCCCGTGATGCAGAGCAGGGCGCTGACTGCGAACAGCAATCCCAATGGCGCCAGTACATCGATTGACGCCTTTGCCACGATCACCAGCGCGGCGCCCGTCACGCCCAGCGCCAGCCCGGCCCAGCGCCGGGCGTCGACGCGTTCATGCGCAATCGCCGGCGCCAGCAGGCCGATCAATATGGGTTGCAACGAGGTGATGAGCGCCACCCCGCCCGCGGACATGCCCTGCTTGAGCGACAGGTAGGTGAAGCAGAAGTAGCCGGCCTGCAACAGCAGCCCGACCATGGCCAGATGCCCCCACGCGCTGGCCCGCGCGGGTAGCGGCGGCCGCAAGGCGAGCAGGAGCGGTGTCAGGATCAGCAGGACGCAGGCGTAGCGCAACGCCAGGAACGTCAGGGGATCGGCATAAGCCAGGCCTACCTTGAGCACGACGAAGCCGCTGGACCACAGCACGAGAAAGAGCGCGGGGGCGGCTTTCAACCAGGCGGGCGGAGCGGCAGGCGTCATGGCGGACCAGGGGCGGCAAGGGCAAGCCGCGATCGTACCCCTTTTCGCGCGTTCTTCATCCCTGCGAAAATGCGGCGTAGGATTCAGTTATTCATTTGCTGCAACGTAGGGGAAGGACATGTCGGCCAATAGACAGACAACGGTTCGTATCGCTTTGGGAACATGGGATCGCTTGCGCGACGACGCTTATTCTGTGCGCCATGCGGTGTTCGTGGTCGAGCAGAACGTGCCGCCGGAAATCGAGATGGACGACGATGATGCCGTATCGGTACATGCCGTGGCTTACGGACCCGATGGCACGCCGATGGGCACGGGGCGTCTCTTGCCCGACGGCCACATCGGGCGGATGGCGGTCCACAAGCGCGCCCGCGGGATGGGCGTGGGCGGACAGTTGCTCGACGCGCTGATCGGCCAGGGGCACGGCGACGGCCATCGCATGCTGGTGCTGCACGCGCAGACACACGCCGCGGGCTTTTACGAGGCCCATGGCTTCAAGGCCGAGGGCGATGAATTCGTCGAGGCCGGCATTCCGCACGTGGTGATGACGCGCACGTTGAAGTAGGTCGCCGCGCCGTCATGTGCCGCAGCCGATGGGCTGCGGTGCGGTCTTAGCAAAGCCGCAGTCTTAGCAAAGCCGCAGTCTTAGCAAAGTGAAAGACCGCGCCGGCAAAACAAAAAACGCGCGTGCACAACAAAAACCGCGCATACAAAGCAAAAACCCCAAACGCTTTCGCGTTCGGGGTTTTTCTTTTGGCGCATCACGACAGGTACCTCGTGATGTAGTAATTGGTGCCCAGGAGAGGACTCGAACCTCCACACCTTGCGGCACACGGACCTGAACCGTGCGCGTCTACCAATTCCGCCACCTGGGCGCTGTTGCTTCACTTGTTGCGTCGCTTTCGCTTCGTTTCTTGTTCAGCAGCAGAGGAACGAGATTATGCACACTTTTTTTAATGTGTGCAAGTCGTGCTGCATTTTTTTGACTTTTTTTTGGGTGGGCCGCGAGTAGGCGGCTTTCGATATAGTGTCGCCCATGTCTCGATCCCTCTGTACGCGCTGCCTGCGCCCGCTGTCGCACTGCCTTTGCGCCCTGATCCCGTCGTTGTCGTGCCGTACCCGCGTGGTGGTCCTGCAGCATCCTAGCGAAGCGCGCCACGCGTTGAACACGGCGCGGCTTGCGGTGCTGGGTCTGGCGGGCGCGCGCCGCGTGGTGGGCGAGTATTTTTCGGAGGCGGACTGGGTTGCGCCGGGCCATGCGTCGCGTCTGCTGTTTCCCGGTGAGGGCGCCGAAGTGCTGACGCCGGGCTATGGCCAGGACCTGGGCATGCCCATCCAGCTGATCGTGCCGGATGGCACATGGGGTCATGCGCGCAAGCTGTTGCACATCAATCCAGGGCTTGCCGCGCTGCCTCGCGTCATGCTGCCGCCCGGCCTTTCGACACGCTACCGCGTGCGCCATGCCGATGTGGCCGGCGCGCTGTCCACCATCGAGGCGGTAACGCACGCTCTGAATGCCATCGAGGCCCCACGCAATTTCGATGCGCTGCTTGCGCCATTCGAGGCGTTGATCGATGGGCAGATCGACGGTATGGGCGCCGATCTTTACGCGCGCCATCATTTGAATCGCAAGGTGCCCTGGCGATAAGGATGGGTTAATAAGGACGGGGGAGGGCGCGTTGCAGCGGGGGAAAGCGTGGCAACGGAAAAAAAGCAAAAGCCCCGGAAACCTTTCGATTTCCGGGGCTTTTTAGCCTTTTTTCTCAAGCCAGTTGAAAACTGCCTTGATTAGAATTCCGTGGTGCCCAGGAGAGGACTCGAACCTCCACACCTTGCGGCACACGGACCTGAACC
>CBHWAL010000082.1:0-11795 GCA_966111495.1 uncultured Achromobacter sp.
AACCGGCCGCTGCGCGGCGAGACGCCCACGGCCTCCAGCCGCAAGGAGGCAAAGGTGCTGCTGCAGCAGGCCTACGAACACATCGAGCAGAGCGTGCAGGACGTCGATGCCGAAATCGCGGCGCTCGAGGAAAAACTCGATGCGCTGCGGGCGCGCCGGCAACGCCTGGCCGACAGTCATCCGGATATTGAGTAAAGGAGCGGGACATGAGCGTGCCATTCAAGCAAGTGGATGTATTCACCAGCGAACCCTATCGCGGCAATCCCGTCGCGGTGGTGCTGCAAGGGCAGGGGCTGACCGACGAGCAGATGCGGCGCATCGCCAACTGGACGAATCTGTCGGAGACAACCTTCGTGCTGCCTCCCACGCAGCCCGGCGCCGATTACCTGGTGCGCATCTTCACGCCGCAGGCCGAGCTGCCTTTCGCCGGGCATCCCACGCTGGGCACCGCCCATGCGCTGCTCGAAGCCGGCATGGTCGCGCCGCGCGGCGGCAGGCTCGTGCAGGAATGCGCGGCGGGCCTGATCGATCTGTCGGTCACGGACGCGGCCGGCGGCAGCCCGCTCATCGCCTTCACGCTGCCGGAACCCAGCATGGCCGCACTTGGCGCGGATCTGGTCGACGAAATGGAAGCAATACTGGACTCGGCGGTGGTGCACGATCCGGCCCCCAAGCTGGTCAACGTGGGCCCGGTGTGGACGATTGCGCAATTGTCCAGCGCGCAGGCGGTGCTGACGCTGCGGCCGGATTTTGCGCGCATGGCCGACTTCGACCGCCGCAACAACGCTGCCGGCATCGTCGTGTACGGCGCGTATGGCGAAGGCGCGGAAGCCGCCATCGAGGTCCGGGCATTTGCGCCCAGCCTGGGCGCAAACGAAGACCCGGTCTGCGGCAGCGGCAACGGCTCGGTCGCGGCGTTCATCCGTGACGCGGGACAGGTGACGCAGTTCGGGACGGAATACCTCAGCACGCAAGGCGCCGTGGTCGGGCGGTCGGGCAGGCTGAGCATCTCGTTCGATCCGGGCGGCGCCATTCGCGTGGGCGGGCAGTCCGTGACCTGCATCGACGGGCGCATCGCGGTTTGAAACGGGGCCGGGATGACCGCGATGCGTGCCCCGTTTTCTGCGGGCGCCGCGTGGTCTATGCTTGAACGTCGCGCATTGCAGCAAGGTTTGAGCGCATCACTTTCCTGCGAAGGAGGAGCAAGATGGCCAGCAAAAACACCGTTTGCCTGTGGTACGACGGCGACGCCCTGGAAGCGGCGACCTTTTATGCAAAGACGTTCCCGGACAGCAAGGTGGGCACGGTACACCGCGCGCCCGGCGACTACCCCTCAGGCCAGCAAGGCGACATCCTGATCGTCGACTTTACGGTCATGGGCATCCCCTGCGTCGGGCTCAATGGCGGCGACGCGTTTCAGCACAACGAATCGTTTTCCTTTCAGGTCGCCACCGACGATCAGGCGGAGACCGACCGCCTGTGGGACGCGATTGTGTCGAACGGCGGCCAGGAGAGCGATTGCGGCTGGTGCAAGGATAAATGGGGCTTGTCCTGGCAGATTACGCCCAGGGCGCTTCTGGCCGCGGTCACGGACCTGGATCAAGCTGCGGCCAAGCGCGCGTTCGAGGCCATGATGACGATGAAGAAGATCGACATCGCGACTATCGAGGCGGCGCGGCGGGGGTGATGTCGCGGCTTGCGATTTCCGCGTGACGGGCGCGCAAGTTCCAACGATCGGAAGTGAGACGGTATGGGGGCCAGATCAGCAAATGATCTGTCCATGGGACAAAATTTCGGGGCCGGATGGCGCACAGTTGCGCGCCGCCCGAACCCGCGCAAAACCGCATCCCGAAAAGGTGAAATTTAACGTTTTCACCGTAAAATCCCGCAGCCGCCGCGAGTTTTCGGCGAAATCTCCTGACTTTCGAGATGTACGTCGATCTTCTCACTCTTTACCTGCTGGCAGTCGGAACACTGCTAGTCAGCGCCGGCCTCATGTTCTGGGAACAGCGGGCCAACCCCACACGCAGCAAGGAATTACGCATCCTGGCTTCAGGCTTCGCCACGCTGGCCCTCGGCTGCGCGGCGGCCTTGTATCGTCGCGACCTGCCCGGCGTTAGCGGCGCGGCCCTCAGCAATCTCGTCATCCTCGGCGGCTATCTGCTCGTGCTCAACGGCGTTGCCGCGTTGAGCGGACGGCGCTACGTGCGCACGTCGCTGTGCGTGCTGATCGGCATGGGGCTCGTCTGGGTGATCGGCGGAGTGCGCTGGCTCGACGTGATGTGGACCTACGTCAGCTCGGTGCCGATTGCGCTCGTCAGCGGATTGACGGCCTGGGAGTTGTATCGCTGCCAGGCGCTCAAACCGCGGCGGTCGCGGCATATCGTCGTCGCGGTTGCTGGTGTGCACACGGCCCTTTATGCCGCCCGGGCGTTCATCCTGCCGTGGGTTGCCACGCTGCCCGTCCTGGCGCTGGCCGGCAAGCTCACCATCTACGAGGGCGTGCTGTATTCCGTGGTGCTGCCGATGACGCTGCTCAAGCTCATCCGAGATGAGACGCACCGCCAGCTACTGCTGGAATCGCAGACCGACTACCTGACCCGCTTGGGCAACCGGCGCTGGTTCTTCGAGCAGGGCGCACGCGTTTTGAATGGCAAGGAAGGGCGCGGCGCGGTGGCTGTGCTGGCGTTCGACCTGGATCATTTCAAATCCGTGAATGACCGCTATGGGCACCCGGCGGGCGATCAGGTGCTCAAGTCCTTTGCCGAAACCGCGCGCGAGGTGCTGGGTCACGACACCATTCTTGCGCGCATCGGCGGCGAGGAATTCGCCGCGCTGCTTTGGGGCGACGACGCAAAGGGCGCGCACACGCTGGGCAAGGCCATGGCCGAGCGCTTTGCGGTGACCGTCTCGAACCGGATGGACAACATCGGCATCGCCGCGACGGTCAGCATCGGATTAGCGCGTTTCAATGGCGACGCGCCCACCATCATGGATGCGCTGGCCGTTGCAGACCATGCGCTCTACCGCGCCAAATCGCTGGGCGGCAACCGGCTGGAAGTGGCCGGAGTAAAGGTGCCTGCCGCGGCTTGATTGGCGGCATTCGGCGACCTGCCGCTGTTGCTTTGGCGGGGGGGCTTACTGCTGCGCGACGTATTGCTTGCGCTTGGCATCGTACGCGTAGATGACGGCGTCGCCGGGACCCAGCTTGCGTGTCTTGCCGGGACCCGAGATGGTGTTGCCCGTGAACTGCACCGTCACGCGCGGCAGATCGGCAGTGCCAGTGGCGCTGAAGACCAGTTCGCCATCGCTGCGCGTACACGGCATGACGTCGCCATCCGCGCAGGCCGGACCGTTGTCTTCGCCTGCAATCACGTTGCCTACGTAGGCCCACACGTTGCCCGTTTCGTCCTGGCGTTTTTCCGGTTGCGTGAAGACAAGCAGGGTGTAGCCGCTGATCGTGATGCCATTCTCGAACGTCTCGGTGGGCACCGCGAGCATCAGCTTGCCTGATGCCGTGCGGTATTCCAGCGGCTTGCGCTGGGGGTCGACTTCAGGCGGCCTTTCGTATGCGCCGAACTCGCCGATCGTCGGCTCCATGCCACGGAATTTCCACGGGCTCTCCGGCGATGCCGGATCGCGGATGAAGGTGGCTTCGGCCAGATTGACAGGCGTCATGGGGCCGACGTCATCCTCGCCCGGTTTGCCGTAGCGTTCCGCGGTTTCCCAGACGAAGCCGGTGTAGTACGGCGTGCCTTCCAGTTCAAACGCGTGCCCGAACCAGTAGGTGGCGATACTGCCGTTGGCGACGTTGGCAGACGGCGCGCCCTTGCTGTCCACCTGATGGATGGCGTAGAGGACCGCTGCGGCGTCGGGCGGCGCAACCCGCGCAGTGGCGGCAGCGCCAGGCGCGGGTGCGTTGTTGGATGACGTGACTGGGGCAGGGGCAGGGGCAGCCGGGGTTGCCTTCTCCTGCGCGGCATTGCCCAACGTTGGGCTCATCGCCGCGAAGGCGGCCGTGATTGCCGTCACCAGCAGCGCGGCGGCCGCCGCGTTGCCCGTCCGCAAACCTTTTTCTTCTGACTTGCGTGTAGACGCCATGTCCTTCTTCTCTCTCTGTCGCGATCTGCAGCCATCGCCGGCTGCTGCCGGCGTGCGCCAGTGATCGGGGCGCGCTCGGGCGCCGCAAGACGGGCTGCAAGGGGATTTCGGATGCCAAATCGTTGGCGGCCTCGACCATAGAAGGGGGGCGCAAAGGGTGTCAAGACAAGTGTTACCTGGGCGGGGGCCGTGTAACGAAGCCGTCGCCGTCCGAATCGCGGCCGCGTCTGCACCAGCGCCCGAAAATTCCGGCATTTTCCCAGGGCGTTCGCCGTGAGGCGGGCTAACACGGCGCTTAACGCCCTGTTACCTTGGCAATATTCCAGGTTACGGCAAAGCGCGTTTGCAGCCGCGGCGCGCCCGCATCAGCGAGCCGGCGCGCCGCCGTGCGCGGTGCTCGGCCCCCTGCGAAGGGCACACGCGGTTGCAGGATCGTTTCAGCGGCGCCCAGGCTGGAACAGCGTCGTTCCGGCATACGGCGCGCGCGCAACCAGAATCGTGCCGCTGACCGATTCGGTGCAGAACAGGCTGCGCCCGTCTTCGCCGCCGAAGGCGAGGTTGGTGGTGGACATGCCCTTCGGGCTGCGCCACACCGTCACGGGCTCGGCGCGGTGATTGAGCCTCCACACGTAACCCAGGCCCGGATTGCACACGAGCACATTGCCTTCGCTATCGACCGCCAGGCCGTCCGGGCCGCTGGGTCCGTATGACGTGAAGAACTGGCTGACCTTGCTGACGCTGCCGTCGGCCATCAGCGGCACGCGCCACACGCAATTGCCGCGCGTCACAGCCAGGTACAGCACCTTGCCGTCGGGCGACAGCGCGACGCCATTGGGACTGGGCACGTTGTCCAGCAGGCAGTCCAGCTGCCCATCGGGGCGCAGGCGGAACAGACGCCCCGAAGGATCATGCAGGCCGGTCTGGCCCTGGTCGGTGAAATACAGATTGCCTCGCGCGTCGAAGATCAGATCGTTCACGCCCTTGAAGCGCTCGCTATTGCGGCGCGCCAGGTAAGGCGTGAGCGTGCCGCTTGCGACGTCCAGCGCCATCAGCCCGTTCTTGTAGTCGGTGATCAGCAGCGTCCCGTCGTCCAGGAACTTCATGCCGTTGGGCTCGCCGTCGTACTCGGCCACGAGAGACCATTCGCGGTCCGGGCCGATGCGAAAGATGCGGCCCCACGGGATGTCGGTCACGTACAGATTGCCGCTGCGGTCGAACACCGGGCCTTCCAGGAACGAGTCGGCAATGGCGCCGCCGCGGTTCGCGTCGGCCCAGTCGCTGCGTTCGGCGCGGCGAAAGCGGTCGGGCATGGGCGACCAGACCTCAAACGATTCGACCTGCGGCGCTTGCAGATAAAACATGGTGTCTCCCTTCGCCTTACTTGGCGTCGTAGCCGATGTTGCGCGCCACATTGCCCCACATCACGCCGCTGTCGGCCAGGATGCGGCCGAATTCGGCGGCATCGGCCACGCGCGGTTCGGCGCCCATCTTGGTGGCGAAGGTCTGCATTTCCTCGGATGCCATGGCGCGGGCGACCTCGCGTTGCAGCCGATCGGTGACAGCCGGCGGCGTGCCCTTGGGCGCCCATAGGCCGGTCCAGTTGACCACGCCAAAATCCTTCACGCCAGCTTCCGTGGAGGTCGGCACGTCCGGCAGCACCGCCAGCCGCTTGTCGCCGCTGACGGCCAACAGGCGAAGCTGGCCGCCCTGCACGGCGCCCATCACGCCTGTGGTGGACGCGAACTGAAAGTCGATCACCTTGCCCAGCACCGCCTGCGTGGCTTCCGCCGCACCCTTGAACGGCACGTGCATGAATTTCACCTTCGTCGCCAGGGCCAGGCCTTCGGCGGCAAAGTGCGGCGTCGTGCCGGGGCCGCCGGAGCCGTAGGTGATCATGTCGGGCTTGGCGCGGGCCTGGGCGATCAGGTCATCGAGCTTGCGATACGGGCTGTCGTTGGACACCGCCAGCGCCATGGGCGCAAACACGAAGGCCGAGACCGGCTGCAGGTCCTTGTCCGGGTCAAAGGGCAACTGCTTGAAGATGTGCGGCAGCAGCGAATAGGTCGTGTCGTTGGCCACCAGCGTGTAGCCGTCGGGCGCGGCGCGCGCCACCTGGTTCACGCCGATGGTGCCCGTGGCGCCCGGCTTGTTTTCCACGATGAAGCTCTGGCCGGTCTGTGTCGAAAGCATCTGCGCCATCTTGCGCGTTGCCACGTCGACCGCGCCGCCGGGGCCGTAGGGCACGACGATGCGGACCGGACGGCTGGGCCAGGCGTCGGCGGCATCCGCAGCTTGGGCGAGGCCGCTGGCCAGCAGCGGCAGGGCTGCGGCAAGCGTGACGACTGCGCGGCGCAGGCGGAGCGGGGATTGATTCTGGCAGGTCATTTGTCTTCCTCTCTTGTTGTTCAAGCATTATTCCGCTTTCAGGCCCAGCTCCTGGGCCAGTTTGCGGTAGGTGTCGATCTCGTGGGATAGCTGGGCGCTGAAGGCGTCGCCGCAAACCTGGCGCGGCTGCATACCCAGCGCGTCCAGGCTCTTGGACGTGGCGTCGGCCCCGGAAAAACCTCGGGCCACGTCTTCCAGACGGGCGCGCACCTCCTGCGGCAGGCCGGCGGGCGCCAGCACGCCATACCAGGCGTCGGCGGTGTAGCCAGGCACGCCCGCTTCGTCAAAGGTCGGCACCTGCGGCAATTGCGCCAGGCGCTTCGGCGCAGCGACCGCCAGCGCGGTCAGCTTGCCGGCCTGCACCTGCGGCAGCACGGAGCCCAGCGTCGCCAGCGAGCTGTCGACCTGGCCGCCCATCAGGTCCGAGATCGCCTGCGCCGCACCCTTGTACGGGATGTGGTTCATGCTGATGCCCGTCTGGCGCAGGAATTGTTCGGTGGCGAAATGGCCGGAGCTGCCGGTGCCGGGCGTGGCATAGGTCAGCCGCCCCGGCTCGGCCCGCGCTCGCGCCAGGAAAGCGTCCAGTGAGTTCACCTTGAGCGCAGGACCAGTGACCAGCACCGTGGGGCTGACCGCCACGGCGCATATCGGCGTAAAGGAATTCAACGCGTCGAACTTCACCCGGTCGGCGTAAAGCGCGGGAATCATGGTGTGGTTGGTGGCGCCGATCAGCAGCGTGTAGCCGTCTGGCGCGGCCTTGGCGACGGCTTCCGCTGCCAGGATGGTGTTGGCGCCCGGCCGGTTCTCCACGACGAAGGTCTGCCCCAATGCCTGCGAGGCATACGAGGCGAAGGCGCGCGCGACCACGTCGGTCGGGCCTCCCGGCGAAAAGCCGACGACCACGCGCACGGGACGGTCGGGATAGGCGGCGTGGGCGGTGCCGGCTGCAAGCAGCAGTGCGGCCGCCAGGGCGGACAGCTTGGATGTCATGAAAAGTCTCCGTATGCGTGTGGGTCGCGCGGCAGCACGCCGCCTCATTCTTTGCGGATGCCGGCTTCGGCAAGGATCTGCGCCGAGCGCTTCATCTGGTCGTCGAGAAAGGTCTGAAACTCGGTGGAGGACGAGCCGACAGGCTGCGCGCCAAGTTCCTGCAGGCTGTGGCGCAGAGCCGGATCCTGCAGCGTGGCGCGCAATTCCTGCTCGATGCGCGCGGTCACCTCGGGCGGCATGCCGGCGGGCGCCAATACGCCGTTCCATTCGAACACCGCGTAGCCGGGCACGCCGCTTTCGGCGATGGTGGGCAGGTCGGGCAGCGCGTCGACGCGCTTGGGGGAGGTCACGGCCAATGCGCGCAGCTTGCCGCTCTTGACCAGCGGATAGGACGCCGCCATGTTGCTGAACATCATGTCGATCTGACCGCCCATCAGGTCGGTCAGCGCAGGTGCGCCGCCCTTGTAGGGCACGTGCGTGAGTTCGAGCTTGTTGCCCTGCGCATACCAGGCTGCGGCGATGTGTTGCGCGGTGCCCTGGCCCGGCGTGCCGAACGTCAGGTGATCTTGGCGCGCGGCGGCTGTCAGGTCACCGATGTCCTGATACGGCGCCTTGGCTGGCACGACGAGCAGATTTGGCGTCAGGCTCACCAGCGAAATCGGCGTGAAGTCGCGCCGGCTGTCGTAGCTGAGCTTCTTGTAGAGCGACGGATTGATGGCGAACGCGGTCGCGTCGTAGAGCAGGGTGTAGCCGTCGGCGGCGGCGTGCGCCACGCAGGCAGCGCCGATAGTGCCGCTGGCGCCCGGCTTGTTCTCGACCACCACGGTCTGACCCAGCCGGGCGCCGAGCTTTTGCGCTACGAGGCGGGCCTGCGCATCGGCCGCGCCGCCTGCGGAATAGGGCACCACCAGCTTGATTGCGCGTTCAGGATACTGGGCTGCCGCAGCGCCGGCGCACAGCGCCAGCAACACGGGCAGGAAGCGGATGGATTTCACGAAGTGTCTCCTCGTCGGAAGGGCGCGCGACCTGTGCCGGCCGCTGCGCCAGTTGGGAAAAAATCAGACGGTTGCGATAGGGGTGGCCGGAGAGCCGGCGGCGCCGGGCAGCCGCAGCGGAGGCGCTGTCAGCAGGAAGCGGTGGCGCCCGTTCGTGCGCAGCCAACGCGCCAGCGGCGTCAGCCACCACAGTTCACCCAGGTGGATACCGTTCTTGAACAGGCAGTGCTCATGCAATGGCAGACGCGGACGGCGCAGCGGCGTGGCGGCGCCGCTCAGGCTGACCGGCTGCACGAGTTCGACCGCCGGGTTGTCCGCGATGAGACACGCCAGCCGCGAGTCGACGATCCATTGCAGCAGTCGCGCGTCGTGGCCGTCCAGCCCGCTGCCGGTGGCATGCAGCTGGGCGACGTCCGGCTGCCGGTTCATCGCCATCAGCGTGTCGCCAAAGCCGGTATGCAGGCACACCATGTCGCCCGGCTCGATCGTCACGCCGTCGGCGTCCAGGATTCGCATCAGGGCGTCATAGCCGACTGCGGTGCGCGTACGGCCGACATGGGCTTCCAGGTCGATGAGCACCGCGCGGCCTTGAACGCCATGCTCGGCGAGTTGCTCGATGCCGAGCGCGCCGGCCGCCGGGCCGGGAAAGCGCGCCCATTCCGCGGGCGCCGAAGCGTCTTCCCGCGCGGCCACGATCTCCACGCCGGCACGGAACCCGTTGTAGAACACCGCCTCGTCCTCGCCGTCGCCGTCCGCGTCGAAGCGGCTGCCCATGTGAGCCAAGCTGTCCCATTGGGTCGAGTACTGCGTGTTCATCAGCAGCACGTCGTCGCAGACCACGTCCGTCAGCAGAGGGTCTTCGGACGCATACGACCAGCAGAAGCCCTGCGCCCCGGCGCTTTTACCGTCACGCAGCGTTGAATACCGCTGCGGCGGCAGGCGGCGCGGGTTCAGCGCCATGCCGCCCGGCACGTCCAGCGGCAGTGACAGGCAGAACGTAAGCCCTTCGCGGACCTCCGCAATGCCTTCCAGCACCTTGCCGCGATCCACCAAATTCATCCGGCCGCGCTGGTCGTCCGGGCCGAATTCGCCCCAGTTGCTGCCCTCGGGCGCGCGATTCCATCGTTGCGGCATGGCGTGGCTCCTCAGGCAGCCGACCCGGCGCGCGCCAGCACGTCGAGCACGTTACGCGCGGCGGCCACGCCCATGTTCACGTAGGCGGCGCTGGTCACGCCGCCAATGTGGGGGCTCAGGATGATGCGTGGCTCGGTTTGGAACGGGTGGCCTGCCGACATGGGTTCGACTGCAAAGCTGTCCAGGCCCGCGGCCCGAACGTGGCCCGAATGCACGGCGGCCAGCAGCGCGTCCTCGTCCACCAGGCCGCCGCGCGCCGTGTTCACCACGATCACGCCGGGCTTGCACTGCGCCAGCGTTTGCGCATTGACCATGCCGCGGTTGTCGTCGGTCAGCGGGCAGTGCAGCGACACCACGTCGGTCTCGCGCCAGATCGCATCGAGCGGCACGGTGCGGATGTAGTCCGGCAGGTCCTTGGCGTACGGGTCAAAACCCAACACCTGCATGTCCATCCCATGCGCCATCGCCGCCATGCGCCGGCCGATGGCGCCCAGGCCGATCAAGCCGATGGTCTTGCCGCCCAGTTCCAGGCTCTTGTGCGTGGACTTGTCCCAGTGGCCGGCGCGCATGCGCTCGTCCAGCCCGACCACGGACTTGGCGCAGGCCAGCAGCAGCGCCAGCGCCTGTTCGGCGACGGCAGCGGCGTTCACGCCAACGGCGGCGACGACCTGGATGCCTCGCTCGGCCGCGGCCGCCTTATCGATGGTGTCGGTGCCGCTGCCGTGCTTGGAGATCACGCGCAGCGCCGGGGCGGCGTCCATCGCCGCGGCGCCCACCTTGCTGTAGCGCACGATGATGGCGACGGGGTTGTGTTCGCGGCACAGCGCCACGATGTCGTCTTCGGTAGGGGTCTTGCCGGCGAAGACCAGTGAAAAGTCCTGCAGCAGCGCCAGCGCCTCCGGCGCTAGGTCCGCCGCGGTCACGACCAGCGCGGGCTTGCCCGTGGCGGCGGTATTCACAGCGACTCTCCTTCCTTCAGGACGCCGGCGGCGCGCAGCGCGGCGCTCAGCCACTTCGCTTCTGTGTCGCCCGCCTGGATGGCGGCGATGCGCGCGGCTTCGTCACGCACCTTTTTCTCGGCGGCGGGTAGCAGGCCTTCGATCTTTTCGCGCTCGACCACCACCACACCGTCCGCGTCACCGATGATGAAGTCGCCCGGATTGACGGTCACGCCGCCCACGGATACCGGATGGCCGATGCGGCCGGGCACGTTCTTGGTGGGGCCATTGGGATTGGTGCCGGCGGCAAACACCGGATAGTCCATGTCGATGATCTCGACCGTGTCGCGCGCGGCGCCGTCCATCACCACGCCGGCGATGCCGAGCTTGCGGCAAGCGTTCATCATGATGGTGCCCATCAGCGCCGAGTTGAGGTCGCCCTTGCCGTCGATGACCAGCACGTCACCCGGCTTGGCCAGCGAAATCGCGGCGTGGATCATGAGGTTGTCGCCGGGGCGCACCTCGACCGTCAATGCGGCGCCAGCGACTTTCATGGCGGGATGCAGCGGGCGGATGCGGCCGCTGAGCGCGCCGCGCCGGCCGGCGACGTCGGCCAGGATGGCGGGTTGCAGTTCCGCGGCGCGGCGCACGATGTCGGCGCTGACGCGGGGAAAGTCCTTGATGATGTCCGGAGTGCTCATGAGTGTTCCTGTCAAAAGTAAAAAAGGGATGCGGGGGCGGTCAGGCGGGCTTGATGCCGGCGTCGCGGATGACCTTGCCCCACTTGTCGAAGTCCGCCTTGCGCGTCTGGTCCAAAGCCTGCGGCGTGCCGCCGGCCAGCGTGATGCCAAGCTGTTCGGCCAGCGCAAGCAACGCGGGGCTTTGCAGCGCGCGGCCGATGTCGGCGTTGAGCCGCGCGATCACCGGCGCCGGGGTCGCGGCGGGGCCCACAACACCCCGCCCCTGACCCAGCCCCAAAACAGATAAAACCGCCTGCCATTGCTCGACCACGAAATCGTCGAAACCGGCTTGCGCCATGGTGGGCACGTCGGCAAGCGCGGGCAGGCGCTGCGCGGACGTGACGGCCAAGGCGCGCAGCGCGCCGGTCTGCACATGCGGCAGCGCGGCGGCGGCCGGAATGAATGCGAACTGGACCTGGCCGGCCAGCGTGTCCTGCAAGGCGGGGGTGTCGCCCTTGTAGGGCACGTGCAGAAAGCGGGCGCCGGTTTTCTGCTGCAGCAGTTCGCCCTGC
>CBHWAL010000083.1:0-11760 GCA_966111495.1 uncultured Achromobacter sp.
ACGGCTACAAGCTTGTCTATACCTATGACAACGAGCGCGGCGGCGATATTTCGCGTCTGCTGCAGGACTTGAGTCGCCTGCAGATCGAATTTGCAGACCTGAACACCTCGGAAAGCTCACTCGAGGACATCTTTGTCAGCCTGGTGCACGGTCAATCATGAACTTCTACGCCATACGCGCCATCTACCTTTTTGAAATGGCCCGCGCCTGGCGCACGCTGATGCAAAGCGTGCTGTCGCCGGTGATTTCAACGTCGCTTTACTTTGTCGTGTTCGGCTCTGCCATCGGATCGCACATGGTCGAAATTGACGGTGTGAGCTACGGGGCGTTCATCGTGCCGGGCATGATCATGCTGTCGCTCTTGACGCAGAGCGTGGCCAATGCCTCGTTCGGCATCTACATGCCGCGCTTTTCCGGCACGATCTACGAGATCCACTCCGCACCCATTTCCTACGTGGAAATCTTGATGGGTTACGTCGGCGCGGCCGCCAGCAAGTCCATCATTCTGGGCCTCATCATGCTGGCCACCGCGCGCCTGTTTGTGGCGTTCGACGTGGCGCATCCGTTCTGGATGCTGTCGTTCCTGGTGCTGACCGCGGTGACGTTCAGCCTGTTCGGCTTCATCATCGGGATCTGGGCCGACGGGTTTGAGAAGCTGCAGATCATTCCGCTGATGATCATCACGCCGCTGACCTTCCTGGGTGGCACGTTCTACTCGATCAACATGCTGCCGCCGTTCTGGCAGACGGTCACGCTGTTCAATCCCGTGGTTTATCTGGTCAGCGGTTTCCGCTGGGCATTCTTCGGCGTGGCGGACGTCAGCATCGGGATCAGCGTGGGCATGACATTGGCCTTCCTGGTTGCGTGCCTGATCGGCGTGCGCTGGATCTTCAAGACGGGCTACCGCTTGAAGACCTGATGTGCCAAGGGCCCCGGGCCTGCCGGAATGGTACCCAGTAAAAACAAGGCGCCGCATGTCCCATTCAGGGCATGCGGCGCCTTGTCTTTACGGGGGCAGCCGTCGTGGGTGGGCGTCTGCGTGCCCGTCGATACCCGGCTTACTGCGCCGGACGCATCTTCATCAGGCGATCGCGCAGTTGGGGATCCTGCTGCACGGCCTGGCCGATGCCGTTGAATTCCTCGACCGACAGGCCGTCCGCGCGCACCAGCTTGACCATCTTTTCGTCAGCTTCCTTGACGACCTTCTGCTTGGCGTCGTCGGTCTTGGCGGCATCGACCTTGGGACGATACTCGTCAACGACGCCCGAAATCTTCTGCGAAGCCGACGCGAACTTCTGCAATTGCTGATCCGTCGGCTTCTGCACGGCGGGCGCCATGCCCGGCGGGGTTTGTCCTTGTGTTTGCGTCTGTGCCGGGGCCTGCGCGCCCTGTTGCGCCAAAGCAGGTGCACCGGACAGCGCCGTCGTCAGAATGGCGGCGGATAGGAATGCGTATTTGGAACGCTGCATGAAAACTCCTTGTTCCGGTTGAAAGTCCGACCATGATGACGAGCCTGGCCGCCGCGGGACAAGTTTCGCGATGTGTTTTCCTGTGTCGGCAGGCCACGAGATTGCGCACGCATAGTGCGGGGGCCGCCCCGGGGGCCGTCGGGACCCCGCGTTCGAAACGTTTTGCGCGGTTTCGTAGTCGCTGCTGGCCGCGATGTGTCCTTAGGTTTGTCCTTCGGAAGCGGATGGGACGCCTTTGCGGGCTTAGGCCGCGTACCAGAACACCGCGAAGAAGTGGCAGACGGTGCCGGCCAGCACGAACAGATGCCAGATGAAATGGCTGTAGCGCCAGCGGTTGTCGAATACGAAGAACACCACGCCGCCGGTGTACGCGAGGCCGCCCGCCACCAGCCACCACAAGCCGCCGGCCGGGACCAGTTCAAGCAGGGGTTTGACCGCGATGACGACGATCCAGCCCATGGCCAGGTACAGGCCGGTGGAGAGCGCGGGCCGGTTGAGCCGCTTGCTGGCCTTCAGGCCCACGCCCAGCAGCGCCAGGCCCCACACCAGTCCGAAGAGCGTCCAGCCCCAGGGGCCGCGCAGCGCGCCCAGCGCGAACGGGGTGTAGGTGCCGGCAATGAGCAGATAGATGGCCGAGTGGTCCAGCACGTTGAAGATCTGCTTGGCGCGGCAGCGGGGCAGCGCGTGATATATGGCGGACGCGATGTAAAGCAGACAAATCGACGCCGCTAACACGGCGGCGCCGGCGATGAAGGCGGCATCGCCCTGGCGCACGGCGGCGGCGATCAGGAGCGGGGTGCCGGCCAGCGCGCCCACGGCGCCAAGGCCGTGGCTGATGCTATTGGCGATTTCTTCGCCCAGAGTCTGGGGGCGGTCGTTGGGAAACATGGGGGACCTGTTTGTGACAAGTTGTCCACCATAGGCCTTTTGGTTCGAGCGCTCAAGCGCAAGGGACCAGTTCGGCCGGGCGATACCGGAAAGATTTGATCTGGTGCAAGGTGGGCGGGTCGAGGAGGCAGATCCAGCGGACGGTACGAGCCGCGAGCGCAGGGCGATTAGTTACTCTGTGATACATTTAACGTGCGAACGAACTGCCCGGTAGAGGCGGCGCGCGTTCTTCACTTTGGGCTTGCACGTCGGCTGCACCAGGCGCATCCGTGATCGACACTCTTAGGGGAAGCACCCATGAATCCGGCACTCGGCCTCACGGTTGGGAAGTTCTCATCACGCGACAGGCATCTGTCTTGCGGAGCGGCGTAGCCGCGGCGACCGCCGCCCGGCGCTGACACCCTCGGCCCCCTCCGGGCGGCGCGGCAAACAGGAACTTCCGAACAGGCCCACTCAATGGCGCGCAGTTTCAGCAGTCTGTTTTTCAAAGCGGCAAAGAAAATCACCCGGCTCCAGCGCGCGGCGATGCGCCTGGCGGCCCCCAAACCCGCCCGCAAGCGTGCCACATCGGCGCGCAAGACGGCCGCCGGCTCCACGGCGGGGCGTGCGGTCAAGAAGGCGCGGCCCGCCGGAAACACTGGCGCGGGCAGGGCAGCAGCGCCCGAGGCGGCGTCACTCGGCGCCGGGCGCTGGGAGACCTCGCGCCAGTTCTCGGACAAGACGGGCCGCCGGCTGGCCTTCGCCCGCTACACGCCCGCATCCGCCACGTCTGCCACAGCCCCCGGCATGCCACTGGTCGTGATGCTGCACGGCTGCCGGCAGACGTCCGAGGCCTTCGCGCGAGGGTCGCGCATGAACCAGTGGGCGGACGCCGGTGACTTCATGGTGCTTTATCCCCAACAATCCCTGGCGCGCCAGGTGCAGCGCTGCTGGCGCTGGTTTCAGCCCGATGACGATCATGGCGGGGCCGAGGCTGATCTGATCGCAGCCCTGATCCGGTCCGAGGTCGCGCGCCATGGCCTGGACCCCGAACGCATCTACGTGGCGGGCCTCTCGGCGGGGGCGGGCATGGCGGCACTCGTGGCCCTGCGCCATCCGAGCCTGATCGCCGCAGTGGCCATGCACTCGGGGCCGGTCGTGGGCGACGCGCATAACGCGGGCAATGGCCTGAGCACCATGCGGCGCGGCAGCATCAAGCCGCTGGCGCCGCTGGTGGAATCCGTGGCGGACCCCGCCGTCTTCAACCTGGGCATGCCGGCGCTGATCCTGCATGGCCAGCTCGATCCGGCCGTGGCCCCGCGCAACGCGCGGCAGTTGTTCGAACAGTTCCGCACCTTGAATGCCGCCGACCCGCACGCGTTGCCGGTCGAGCGCGTGTTGGGACTGGGCACCGAAAAAGCGTACCGCCGGGTGGATGTGCTGCGCGGCCGCAAGACGGTGCTGCGGCTGTGCGAGATCACGCGGCTTGAACACGCCTGGAGCGGTGGCGATCCCGCCATCCGGTATCACGCGAGCAGCGGTCCGGATGCCTCCGCGCTGGTGTGGCGGTTCTTTCGGGGCCAGCGGCGCACCGGATTGTCCAACAATCCAGAATGATGATGTCGCCGCCACCGCCGTCCGGGCGGCTGCGGGGCGGCGTAACATCGCTGCAAAACCCGAAGCGTCCGGCGCCCCGTGTCCGTTGACGCCCCTTTGCTACCTCCAACCCTTACGGAAGTCGTCGCTATGCCCCTGTCCCTGTACCAGGCGTCCGTGCCTGTCTTCATCCGCGGCCTGAACGTGCTGGCCGCGTTGCTTGAAAAGGCCGCCGCACACGCGCAAACCACCGGCATTGATCCTGCCGAACTCGTCAACGCGCGCCTCGCGCCCGATATGTATCCGCTGTCGGGCCAGATCCAGCGGGCCAGCGACGCCTCGAAGTTCGCGGCGCAGCGGCTGTCGCAGGGCGACGCCCCGAAATTTGCCGACACCGAAACCACGCTTTCGCAATTGCAGCAGCGCGTTGCCGACACGATCGCGTATCTGCAAAGCGTGAAGCCCGAGCAAGTCGATGGCGCCGAAAGCCGCCGCATCACGCTGAGCTTTGGCGAGTTCAAGCCCGAATTCCAGGGCGACGAGTATCTGCTGACCTTCGCGCTGCCCAACTTCTACTTCCACGTGACGACCGCCTACGGCATCCTGCGCCAGGCGGGCGTGCCGATCGGCAAGCTGGATTTCCTGGGACCGTATCCGCAACTGGCCCCTTGAGTTGACGGCGTGGCCCGGCGCGGCTTGGCCGCGTCACGCCGCGCCATCATTGTTTTGAAGGGTCGCCGCAGCCTTCCGTCGGCCCCATCTTCGCCATGTTCTGCTGGATCTCCTCGGGCGTGAGGTCCTGCATGTGCGTGGCGATGGACCAGCGGTGACCAAACGGGTCCACCACCTGTCCGTAGCGGTCGCCCCAGAACATATCGGCGGCGGGCATGGTGACTTGCGCGCCCGCCGCGACGGCCTGCTGGATCGCGGCGTCCGCGTCGGTCACATACAGGTGCAGCACCGCCGGCGTGCCCTTGAGCGCCTTCGGTCCCAGGCTGCCCCATTCCGGAAAATCATCCATCAGCATCAGGACCGAATCGCCGATCCGGATGGCCGCGTGCATGATCTTGCCGTTGGGTCCGGGCAGCCGCATCAGCTCCTCGGCATTGAAGGCTTTCTTGTAGAAGGCGAGGGCGTCGGATGCACCCTCGCAAATGATGTGCGGCGTCAGCGTGTGCATGCCGTCGGGAATGGGCTTGGCTGCTTTGGTGGCCATGATGTGTCTCCAGGTTGATTGAATGGCTGCGCTCGGGCGGAAATGGCTGCGGGTTGAATGGCAGCGCCCCGGGCGTGGCCTGATGCGCTAGTTGCCGACCAGCGTGGCGAAGCCGCCCCAGCACATGCGCTTGACGTCGAACACGCCCTCGCAGCACATTTCTGCCAGGCGCGGGTCGGACATCACCTTGGCGTTGATGCTGTTGCGCGCTTCCTTGCTGGGGTACAGGATCCACGCGAAGACCACGACTTCGCCTTCGCGCGCCCCGGCCGCCGCGCTGAACGACGCGAAGCCTTCGCCGTCGATATCGTCAGCCACGCCTTCGCGGTAGTCGAGCGCGCCGTGTTCACGCCAGATGCCCTCGGCGTGCGTGGCCATTTTCTTGTACGTGTCCAGGTTGGCCTTGGGTACGCACAGCAGAAAGCCGTCTATGTACTTGTCCATCGATCACTCCTCAAGTCCGTGTTGTTCTGGTTCGGGCCGGGACGTCCGCAATCCGCCTTGGCCGCCGTCCGGATTTCTGGATCGGCAGGAACCACTTTATCGGGATCCGCGCGGCTTTCAGATAGGCGATTGCGACAATCTTGCGGGTGGATTGCGTCAGCGTGCAGGCGTATGCTTGGCAACATGAAAAACGTCGCGTTCCTGCTGCCCAAGGGGACCAATATTGCGTCCCTGGAAACCGCGCGCCACGGCTTCATGGTGGCCAACGAATACCTGCGCGCGCATGGCCGCGAGCCGCGGTTCCATGTGCGCACGCTGGCGCTGACGCGCGAGGTGAGCCTGGACGACGGACGCATCAAGGTGCAGGCCGACATGGTGCTGGCCGACGCGACCGACATCGATATCTGCATCGCGCCGCCGCTCTTGGGATCGGTGTCGGACGCGGTGCTGTCCAACCGCGAACTGATCGACTGGCTGTCGCGCCATCACCGCGAAGGCGGCGAGGTCGCCAGCCTGTGCATGGGCGCCGCGCTGCTCGCTGCGGGCGGCGTGCTCGACGGGCAGCAGGCGGTGGTGCACTGGGTCGCGCAGAACCTTTATGCCAGTCTTTTTCCCACGGTGCGCTGGACCAGCGACCGCGTCGTCATGGCGGAGAACGGGGTCTATACGAGCGGGGGCGCATTTTCGGCCGCGCACCTCGTGTTGCACCTGATCGAAAAATACACCGACCGCGACACCGCGATTTGGTGCGCCAAGTATTTCCAGCTGGACTGGAGCCGCCAGAGCCAGTTGCCGTTTTCGGTATTCATGGGGCAGAAGTCGCACGCGGACGATATCGTGCGGGCGGTGCAGGACTACATCGAAGGCCGCTACCAGGAAAAGATCACCGTCGAGGAACTGGCCGGCCGGCACGCGCTGGGCCGGCGCACGCTGGAGCGGCGCTTTCGCCAGGCCACCGGCAACAGCATCGTCGAATACGTGCAGCGCGTGCGTGTCGAAGCCGCCAAGCAGCGGCTCGAATCCTCGCGCAAGAGCGTTGCCGAGGTCATGTACGAAGTCGGCTACAACGACACCAAGGCCTTTCGCGACATCTTCAACAAGTATTGCGGCATGTCGCCCGTGGGGTATCGCGAGCGGTATCAGTAGCGCAGCTGTGGCCGCGCGCCACGTTGGGGGCTGCCGCGCTAGCGTTAACGTCAAACTCGTTACAACAGTGTTGCTGCGCCACGCCTTATCTTCTGTGTCTTTGTGGAATCGCAAACAACGCCGGGGGCAAATGTTTGCGAAATGTGTCGGAAAATCTAGACTGGGGTTTTCCCGAGGTTCCCCCATGAAGCTCCGCACCCATTTCGGCAATTTCTCCATCGGCACCCGGCTTGGCCTGGGCTTTGGCGCAGTGCTGGTCCTGTTGCTGGCCCTGGCCGGCGTGTCGCATTTCGAGCTGACACGCATCGGCAGCATCAACCGCGAAATCACCCAGGAAACCTGGGTGAAGGCCAGCGCGATATCGGTGGTCGACGTGACAACACGCGCCAACGCCCGCGTCAACCTGGAACTGATCGTCAACGCCGACCCGGCTGCCATGAACGCGCTGTTCCAGCAGATCGACGCCAACCGCAAACGCATCGACGACGCCCTGGCCACCATGCGGCCCTTGATGACGACGCCAGACGCCGCTGCCCGGTTGCGCACGCTCGAAGAGGCGCGGGGCCGTTACGTGAAATCCTTCCAGTCGGTGGGCGCCATGCTCAGAAGCGGCGATCGCGACCGTGCCCGCCAGCGCATGCTGCAAGAGACGCTGCCTATCCTGGACAGCCTGCAGGACCACATCATCGCGTTGTCCAGACAGCAGTCTGCCGACATGGACGAGGCCGGCATTGCAAGCCAGGCAGTCATCCAGGAGGCCGAGCGCCTGAACGTAGGCCTGTCGGGCCTGGCGCTCGCGCTGGGGGCGCTGCTTGCGTGGCAAGTCAGCCGGTCGATCACCCGTCCGCTGGCCCGCGCCGTCAAGGCGGCGGAAACCGTGGCGGGCGGAGACTTGGGCCAGCGTATCGTCGCGGACTCCCGCGATGAGACCGGGCGCTTGCTGCATGCCTTGCAGGACATGCAGGAGCGGCTGGCCGGCGCCGTCGGCGCGATCCGGCACGGATCCGAAACGATTTCCAGCGCCTCGGGCCAGATTGCCGCTGGCAACACCGACCTGTCCAGCCGCACCGAAGAGCAGGCGGCCTCGCTTGAGGAAACCGCGGCGTCCATGGAGGAACTGGCCTCGACCGTCAAACAGAACGCGGACAACGCGCGCCAGGCCAACCAGCTTGCGGCCAGTGCATCGGAAATCGCGCTGCGCGGCGGCGCGGCGGTGTCCGCGGTGGTCGGCACCATGCAGGAGATCTCGGCCAGCTCGCACAAGATTTCCGACATAGTGTCGGTGATCGACGGCATCGCGTTCCAGACCAACATCCTTGCGCTCAACGCGGCGGTCGAAGCGGCCCGCGCGGGCGAGGAGGGCAAGGGTTTTGCCGTGGTGGCGGGCGAAGTCCGCTCGTTGGCCCAGCGCAGCGCGCAGGCCGCGCGCGAGATCAAGACGTTGATCGAGGATTCCGTCGGCAAGGTCGGCGCGGGCGCCCGTCAGGCCGAAGGCGCGGGCGCGACCATGCAGGAGATCGTCACCGCCGTTCAGCACGTGACGGACATCATGGGCGAGATCGCGGCCGCGTCGCACGAGCAGGCCAGCGGTATCGATCAGGTGAACCGCGCCGTGGCGCAGATGGACGAGGTCACGCAGCAGAATGCGGCGCTGGTCGAGGAAGCCGCCGCCGCCGCCGGCTCGATGCAGGACCAGGCACGCGAGCTGGTGCGCGCGGTCGGCGTGTTCCGGTTGGCCGAAGACGCCGCGCGGAGCGGCCAGGATCAGAAGCCGCCACGCGCGCGCGGCGCGCTGATGTTGGCTTGAGCCGCTATTTGCCGCAGGCGGCCTGCAATGCCTTCATCTGCGGACTGCCTTGCGCAAAGCGCACGAACTGCACCTGGCTTTCGTCCATCGTCTCGTCCTTGATGGTGGTGACGAGGGCGTCCTTCAGGTAGAAGCTGGTGGCCGGCAAGAAGCCCACTTGCGCCCGGCGGCAATCGAACAGCACGTCCGTCACTGACCGGTCGTAGCTTGCGCGCTGCTTATCCCCGCCCGGGATGGTCTGCGCGGCGGTGTAGCGCAGTTCCATCTTGCCTCGGGCATTGCCCGACGCCTGCCGCGTGTCGGGCAGGCCGCCGATCCGGATCGAGACATTGGGGTGATCCGGACGCGGCGGCACCTCGAACCATTGCTGTGCGTGAGCGCCCGTGCCGGCCACAAGCGCGGCTGCGGCCGCCAGCGGCGCCAGGACCAGACGGGGACTGAATCCCGCCACGCGGGCAGGGGAGTCGGAAACAGCAAGCGGTAGGCGCATGGATTGTCCGGGATCGAAAGCGGTTTTCTTCTGCTGCCGCCCCGAGGCGTTTGGATCGCGCATCGCTTCGGGGCAGGGCGTTCAAATGTAGCAAAATGCGGTCTGGCGCCGCGCACGGCGATCATTGCGACGCCTCGTGCCACACCCCGCGCGGCACGATTTACCTTTAATACGTTGTCCGGATACGCATCAACATGAATTCCTTTGAACCCATCCGGGCGCAGTTCGCGCGATTCGGTGAACTACGTCCGCAGCCGCGCGACGCGTGGCAGGGCGACATTGCGCTGCCGCAGGTGCTGGCGGACTTCTACGAGCAGGTCGGCCCGTGGGGCGCCACCCATCACCAGAACGTGGGACCGGTCGGCATCACGCTTTCCGAAACCTGTATCAGCTTTCCGCCGCTGTACAAACTGTGGGACCGGCAGGCCGGCTATCGCTGGGACGCCTCGAACGGCGAGCGCGTTGCCGAGTGGCAGGACAACTGGCTGGTGATCGCCGACCAGAACGCGGACCCTTTTATCCTGGACACCGAGACCGGCGAGATCCTCTACGCCATGCACGGCACGGGCGCGTGGGATGCCGACGTGGTGGCGCCCGATCTGCCGACGTTCGCGGCCGCGCTGGCCGCGGTTGGCGTCGTCTGCCTGGAGGCCGACGAAGACCTGCGCAACGATGACTGGGAAATCAAGCCCGAGCATCGGGCGCGGGCCATGCAGGCGCTGACCATTGTGCTGGGCGACCCGGTCGAGGCCGAGTGCTTCCTGGATATGCTTGAGTTCTGACGTAGGAAGAAGACGAATGGCAACGTTTGCCGAACTGGCCGAGGATTGCGGCGTGGCCTTGCCCGGCATGCTGGCCCGGTTGATCGACGCCGGCCGCATTGGCTATGGCGAGGACAGCGCGGCATGGCGCGCCGACTGGAAGGGCAACACGCTGGCCGCGCGGCCCGTGCTGTCCTGCATGGATGACCTGGAATGGATCGACGTGCATCAGGCGCGCGAAACCGCCGAGGAATGGCTCAACCCCGGCTATCAGCACGGCAGGCGCTTTCTGCCCTTTGCGGAGTCTGGCGCGGGCGATGCCTATTGCCTGACGCCCACGGCCGGTGGCGGCGTGGGCGTTGCGCTCGTCTGGCATGACAGCGGCGATGCGCGCGTGGACTGGGCGTCGTTCGAGGCGTTTGTGTTCGATGCGCTGGTGCGCAGCGCGGCGGACGTGGGGCATCTGGTTGAAGAGGGCTTCACGGCTGCCGAGGCGGCGGCATGTGTCCGGGCGAACATCGGCACGTTGAAGGAATATCTGCCGCCTGTAATGCAGGCCGCACTAGACCGGTTGATGGCCGATGCCCCTTCCGTGCCGGCGGACGGCTCGACGGTTTGGATCGATAAGGCGTCCGTTGATGCGGCGTTGGCGCGGTTGCCGCCCGCGCAGGACACGCCTTTCGAGGTGGTGCCGCGCTGGGAGTGCGGGGAAGCGTAGCGCCGTAAATCCTGGCGTCATGAACCGCGGCGCGCTGCATGCGAGCGGTCGATGCGTCCAGCCCGCCGTCTTTCAGGGAATCCCCGTCAGCAGATGCGGTGCGGAGCCCGACGCCGCGCGCCGGAAACGCGATGGCGACACGCCCATGTGGTCGCGGAAAAATCGCGAGAAATTCCCCGGCGTCGAGAACCCCAGGTCCATCGCCACCGACGTCAGCGGCTGTTCCTGCTGCACCAGCCTGCGCACGGCTTCCTCCACGCGCACCGCGCTCCAGAACACCTGCGGCGTCGTGTTGAGCTGGTCGCGGAACAGCGCGAAGAAGTGGCCCCGCGACAGTCCCACCTTGCTGGCGATGTCTTCCACGGCAACCGGTTCGTGGACGTTTTCGCGCATGTAAAGAATGGCGGTGCGAAGGCGCCTGTCCAGCGTCTGAGGACGGTGCGCCGCGCCGGGCGGGCGGCTTGTCTGGGAAGACGATTCGATCGCCGCCTGCAGCAGCGCCTCGACTTCGGCGTCGATGTCCGCGCGCGGGTGATCTTGCGGTGCGACGATCTTGTCCAGCAGGCTCCAACAGCCCTGACGCACGGCCGGGTCGATGGGCACGCCGGGCGCGGTGAAATGGAAAGGGCGGCCGGTGGCGGCGCGGCGCTCGTCCAGCCAGGGCTTGGCGATGTACAGGACGAGGAAGACGGCGGGGCCCGAGCGGTCGAGCAGGCGCGCGTCATGCGATTCATAGGTATTGGTGCCCAGCGCAAGGTGCTCGCTGTAGGGCACCAGTTTCGAACCGACGTGCGCCTCGGCTCTTGCCCCGCCCAGCCACAGGGCAAGCTGCACTTCCGCATGCGCATGCGCAATCAAATCCCCGCGCAGCTCCAGCACGACCGCGCGGCCGAACGCGCCTTCGTGCAAGGCGTAAGTCTCTTGCATGATCTGTCTCCCAGTTCTGATCGGGCGATGCGCGCGCGCACGCCTCGCCGGGGCCACCTGTCCGCCGGGGCCTTCTGCGGGAATTTTATGGGCGTGGTTTCGGGCATTGCCGGGCTCTA
Organism: uncultured Achromobacter sp.; assembly: GCA_966111495.1. Taxonomy (GTDB): domain Bacteria; phylum Pseudomonadota; class Gammaproteobacteria; order Burkholderiales; family Burkholderiaceae_B; genus Achromobacter. Next base: position 11,561 of record CBHWAL010000083.1, read on the forward strand.
GGTGTATACACCTATCACGCCATCTGACTCTGCGATAAGTTCCCGCACCGGACGATAAGCGCGGCCGTGCAGGCGCTCCTAAAGTCGTGTCTGACGGCGAGGCATCAATCGCTCGCCCATTTCCAGAAGCACGAAGGAGACCGCGGTGCGGATTGCAAGTTACTTGATAAATGGAGAGGCCGGCGTCGGCCTGGTGTCGG
>CBHWAL010000084.1:0-11623 GCA_966111495.1 uncultured Achromobacter sp.
TGGGACTGCAATAACGCCATGCCCGCGCGCTTTTGCCGTACGCTTATGCCGATTCCCACGACCGCCGACCGCCGCCATCGACCATGCCATCAGCAAAAGCCACGGGCCTGAGCCTGGACCTGACCGCCGACCTGCACAAATGGCGAGCCTTCCTGGCGATCGCGGAACTGGGCAGCATCACGCGGGCGGCACTGTACCTGGACCAGGACCAGTCGGTGCTGAGCCGCCGCATCAATGCGCTTGAACGCGAGTGCAATGCGCGGCTCTTCAACCGCACCGGGCGCGGCGTGAATCTGTCCGAAGTGGGCGAGCGCCTGTTCCCGCTGGTGCAGACGCTGCTGGGCGACGCCGAACGGCTGGAACTGGAGCTGAACGGCGAGGCCCGCGAACCCGCCGGCGAGGTCACGCTGGGCCTGTTGCCATCGACCGCGCACCCGCTTATCCGCCGGCTGTTTTCCCGGCTGCGCCAGCACTTTCCCAAGGTGCATCTGAAGATCCTTGAAGGCTCCAGCGGCCAGATCGAGGAATGGCTGACCGACAGCCGCGTGGACATCGCCATCCTGTACCGCTACGGCGACAAATGCCCACCCGGTGAACAGGCGTTGGCCTCTGTGGATTCATACCTGGTCGGCGCGGCAGGCGACGCGCGCACGCAGGCCGGCGAAGTGACGTTCGATCAACTGGACGGCCTGCCGTTCATCCTGCCCGGTGCGCCCAACGGTCTGCGCAATGCCCTGGACGGCCTGGCGCGGGCGCGCAAGATCACGATCGCGCCCCTCATCGAGGCCGACTCGCTTCCGCTGATGAAATCCATCGTGGAGCACGAGAAGATGTACACCGTGCTGCCGCTGCACGCCGTCTGGCAGGAGGTACAGGAGGGCCGCCTGAGCATCGCCGCGCTGCGCGATCCCACGATGAGCCGCATCATCTCGATGGCGTTCTCGCGCTCAAAGGGCCCCGGACGCACGGTCACGGAAGTCGCCACGCAGATCGAGGCGCTGGTGCGTGAGATCGGCGGCGAAGGCGTCTGGCACGCCAGTCCATAACGGGCGTCGCGCGCTATTCGAACCCGTACAGGCGCGCCGGATTGTCCACCCAGACCTTCCTGCGCAGCGCGTCGTTGCCCAGCCAGTCATGCGCCAGGTCGACCAGCGCATCGGCCGACGGCGCCGCCGCGCCCATGCGCACGAAGGGCCAGTCCGAGCCCCACAGCACCTGATCCGGATTGGCCGCCGCATAGGCGTCGTGGATGGCGCGCGCGTTGTCGTAGTCAGGCGCGGCGCCCACGCGGCATACCGTCAGCTTCATCCATATCCGGCCCTCGGCCAGCAGCCCGCGCAGCATTTGAAATACCGGATCCTGCTCGCCGCGCGCGGGGATCACGCTGCCCATGTGGTCGATCACCAGCGGCAGGTCCAGCTGCGCAAGCGCGGGCAGATGACGCAGATAGGTGTCGCACGGCGCCCACAACTGCGCGTGCAGGCCGAACTGCTTCATTCGAGGCGCAAGCGCCGCGACCTGGTCAAAGCCCACGCTGCCGGGAAACAGGTTGCCGGCGGGATCCCGCGCCTCGACAAAGCGCAAACCGCGCACGCCGCCTTCGTACAGGGCCCGCAACTGCGCGTCGGTGACGCCCGGGTCCGCCACGGCGATACCCCGCAGCCGCCCCCCGCCTTGCGCGACGGCGTCCAGTAACGCATCCGGGTTCGTGCCATAAGGCGCCGGCTGCACCAGCACGCCCCGCGCCGCGCCCAGCGTGTCCAGCATGCGCAGATAACGCGCGGCGGGCGCGTCCGGCGCGGCATAGGACGAGGGATGCTGCAGGGGAAATCGGTCATAGGGACCAAAAACGTGGCAGTGCGTGTCGCACGCCCCCGCCGGCAGCGCGTGGCGGGGCGTCACGGGCATCCGCGGCGTCTCCACGTTGTCTGGCACGTAGGCGCGCGCCTGAGCGCCCGCGTTCGGATTGCCGGCGGCGCTCATGCTGGGCTCCCGGCCAGAGGCGCCAGGCGGCTGAGCGCCGGCGCACCCTCCTGTTGCGGCGTGTCGAGCGGCGGCGGCGCATCGTCCGGCATCGGGATCTCGTGCGCGTTCAGCGTCATGGACACCATCGTGTAGTAGCCGATCACGGCAGTCAGCTCCACCACGCCCACGGCGGCCCAGCGTTCCACGGCCTGCGCATACAGCGTTGGTTCAACCTGTCCGGTTTCCTGGATCTGGCGGGCGAATTCGTAGACGATCTCGTCGTCGCGGTTGTCGAACACGGGCGTCGCGCGGGCCTGGATGGCATCCAGCACGGCATCCGCAATACCGGCGGCGCGTGCCGCCTGCGCATGGATATGCCATTCGATCTGGCTGTTCCAGCGGCGCGCCGTCACCACGATGGCAAGCTCGCTGACGCGCGCGGGCAGGCTGGTGCCAAAGCGCAGCAGCGCGCCCAGCGCCTGCCAGCGTTCGGCAAGCTCAGGGCTGTGCAGCGCGGCGCGCAAGGGGCCGACAAGGCGGCCGCGCGGACCGGAGACGATCTTCTCGTACACGCGCTTCTTGTCGGCGGTCATGCTGTCGGGCGTGGGCAACGGGATACGGCTCATCATCGTCCTCTCTCTACGGGGTTTCGTCGGGCTGCGTGCGCATCACGGACGGCCGCGCGGCAAATCGTGCATGCCAGGCCGCCAACGCCGGATGATCGTCGCGCCACGCGATGTCCGGGAAACGATAGTCCATGTATGACAGCGCGCAGCCAATGGCGATCAGGCCCAGGTCGAAGCGGCTGGCCTGCAACGCCGGCGCGTCGGCTTCCAGCGCGGCCAGCACAGCGTTGGTCTTCAGCGCGAAGGCGTCCAGCCAGGCGGGCGTCTGGCGCTCGGCGGGCTTGTTGCGTTCCTGGCGGAACAGCAGCAGCGCGTCCAGGAAGCCGTCTCCCAGGGCCTGGCGGCGTTCAGCGGTCAGGCGCGCCTGAGGATCGTCCGGCAACAGGCCGCAGCCCGTCAGCGTGTCCAGGTAGGCGCAGATCACGCGCGAGTCGTACAGCGCCGTGCCGTCGTCCAAGACCAGCGTCGGCAGCTTGATCAGCGGATTGTCGGGCACCAGATCCAGGTTGGGCTTGTCCATCGCGACCGGCGTGCGCACCAGCGCCACGCGGTCCTCGATGCCGGCCTCGTAAAGGACGATCATCACCTTGCGCACGAAGGGCGATCGCGGCGACCAATGCAATTTCATCGACAGGCTCCAAAAGGGTTCAAGGTCTGCGGGGCGTTCAATGCCCCTGCGCGGGCCGCACGGCGGGATCGTTGGCCGCGTCGGGGGTGCGCATCTGAAAGAGATCGCTGGTGTGCGCGTACCAGCCCGCGCCGTGCATGCGGCCCAGCAGGCGCAGCGCGGGCGTGTCCACGTAGAATTTTTCGGCGTTGAGCAAGGCGTCGTCACGCAGGTAAAGCGCCACCACGCGCGCCAGAACGATAAGGCGCTGCGGCGCCGCATCCAGCACCTGCCAGACCTCGCATTCCAGCGCCGCGGGGCTTTGCGCGATGCGCGGCGGCGCCACGATCAGGGATGGTTCTGTCGACAGGCCCGCGCGGGCCAATTCATCGATGTCGGCGTCGTAGTCCAGGCTGGTGTGGTTCATCTGCTCGGCCAGTTCCGCCGACACCAGATTGATCACGAACTGCCGCGTCTCAAGGATGTTGCGCGAGGTGTCCTTCAATTGCCCGCCGCGTGGGCCGATGCCCAGCGCGACGATGGGCGGATCGCTGCTCACCACGTTGAAGAACGAGAACGGCGCGGCGTTGCGCGCGCCCTCTGCCGACTGGCTGACCACCCAGGCGATGGGCCGCGGCACGACCACGCTGGAAAGCAGCTTGAAGGCGTCGGCCGAGGCCAGCTTGCTGAAATCGAAGTTCATGGCGCGGGATAGTGGATGTTCATTTGGCCAGCAGCCCAATCGTGCCGAGCAGCCGCTGCATGTCGGCGCGGTCCTTCTGCACGTAGGCGTCGGCGTCCTTGGGCGACAACGCCATCAACTCTATCGCCTGGTCCTGCATGACGCGGCGGTAGTCGGCATCGTCGTTCACGCTTCGGACGGTGTCGCTTAGCTTTTGCACGATGCCCGCCGGCGTGCCGGCCGGCGCGGCCAGGCTGTACCAGGTGGCGGCCTGCGCGCCTTTCACCCCGGCCTCGTCCAGCGTGGGCACGTCGGGCAAGAGCGGCGAGCGCTTGTCGGCCGCATAGGCCAACGGCACCAGCCGGCCCTGACGGATGAACGGCAGGCTGGCCGACAGGTTCAGCATGGCAAGATCGATCTGCCCGCCCACTGCGTCGTTGATCGCGGGCGACGCACCGGCGTAGGGAATGTGATTGAGCTGCACGTGCGCGGCCTGCTGGAAGAGTTCCGCGCCCAGGTGCGTGGCGCCGCCCACGCCGGCAGAGCCGTAGCTGAGCTTGCCCGGCTCGGCCTTGGCGCGGGCAATCAGGTCCGGCACCGTCTTGATGCCGCGCGACGGGTTCACGACCAGCATGATGGGCTGCACCGCCACCACCGAGCAGAACGCAAACCCGCCGACGCCGTCATAGACCGTCTTCTGCATCAACGGCGTCACGACGTGGCCGGCCGACGTGCCCAGCAGCAGCGTATAGCCGTCCGGCTTGGCACGCGCCACAAAACCCGTGCCGATGGACGCGCCGCCGCCCGGCTTGTTCTCGACCACGACGGGCTGGCCCAGCTGCTTTTCCAGCGCCCGCGCCAGACTGCGGGCCACGACGTCGGCGGGGCCGCCGGCGGCATAGGGATTGACCAGGGTAATGGGGCGTTCGGGATAGGCGGCCGCGGCCGGCGCGGAGACGGACGCGATGGACACGGCGGCGGCGGCCGCCAGCAGGGAGGACATCATCGAAGGCATGGTCGTTCCATTCGGTTCAAGTGGCGAGACACGGGCGGGCCGGCGGTCAGTCCGCGCGGGCCCCGGACGCTTCGATGATTCGCGCCCACTTCTGCGTATCGGCGCGGATTCGTTCGGCGAACGCCTCGGGCGTGCTGTACGTGGTCTGGATGCCGTACCCCGCCATGCGCTCGACCATCTGCGGCGCCGTCATCACGTCCTTGATGTCCGCGTTCAACCGGTCGATGATCGCGCGCGGCGTGCCCGCGGGCGCCAGCACACCGGACCACAGGCTGACCTCGTAGGATTCGAAGCCCGGCGACTCCGCGATCGTGGGAATATCGGGCAACGCCGCCAGCCGCTTCTGGCTGGTCACACCCAGCGCCTTGACCTTGCCCTGCTTGACCTGTTCGACGAAATTGGACGAAGTGTCGATCATCATCGAGATCCGACCGGCCATGAAGTCATTGATGGCCCCGGAGGTGCCCTTGTACGGAATGTGGCGGATATCCACCCCTGCCGTGGACTTGAACATTTCGCCCGCCAGATGGCTGGTGGTGCCATTGCCCGAGGAACTGAAGGTCAACTCGCCCGGCCGTTTGCGGGCCAGTTCCGCCAGCGCCGTCACAGAGTCCACACCCAGTTCCGGGTTCACCACCAGCAGGTTGGCCGTCAGGTTGGTCAGCGAAACCGGCGCGAAGCTCTTTTGCGGGTCATAACGCAGCTTGGCGTACAGCGACGGGTTGATGGTCAGCACGCCCATCGTGGAGTACAGCAAGGTGTAGCCGTCGGGCGCGGCGGTCGCCACCGCTTCCGCGCCGATCGACCCGCCTGCCCCGCCCCGGTTTTCGACGACGACGGACTGACCCAGCTTCTCGCCCAGCCCTTGCGCCAAGGCGCGGGCCATCAGGTCGGTGGCCCCGCCCGCCGGAAAGGGAACGACCAGCCGCAGCGGCCGGTCGGGATAGGAACCCGCGGCGCCCGCCGCGGAAATCAGGCCCATGCCGAGCCACAGGCTGACCGCGGTCAGCGCGCTTGCCATTCTCATGCTGTCTCCAAACATCGTTTTTGTGTTTGAAGCATGGTAGGCGCGCGCCGGGGCCAGGGCTATGCGCGGGATCGCATATCTGTTTTGCGGACGGGCGGGACGACCGGCTCAGCCGGGTTGCGCCAGCAGCCGCTGGATTTCCGCCTCCGTTTCCTTGTACCGGCCTTCACCGAAGTGGCTGTAGACCACTTTGCCCTGCTTATCGATCAGGTAGGCGGCCGGCCAGTACTGGTTGCGATAGGCGGTCCAGGTGGCGTAGCGGTTGTCCTGCGCCACCGGATACGTGATGCCGAAGCGTTGAAGCGCCTTCTCCACATTCGGGGTGGACCGTTCGAACGGAAACTCCGGCGTGTGCACCCCCACGACGACCAGGCCCTGGTCCTTGTACTTCTGATACCAGCTCGTGACGTACGGCAGCGTGCGAATGCAGTTGATGCAGGTGTAGGTCCAGAAATCCACCAGCACCACCTTGCCGCGCAGCGATTCCATCGTCAGCGGCTCGCTGTTAAGCCATTTTTCGATACCCGTGAATTCCGGGGCCGGGGGTGCGGCGGCTGATGCGGCCTGCGCGGCGCCTTGCATCAGGCAGGCGCCAATCAGCGCGCCCAGGGCAATCTTCTTGAACGTGGCAAACATGGTTATCTCCTTGAGGGTCAGGCGAAGAGGTTGGTGATCCAGGCGTAGACCAGGACGTCGTACTGGAAATAGATGGCGATGGCGGTCAGGACCAGCAGGACGCCAAAACCCTGCTGCAACCGCTGCGTGTAGCGCGACAGCCCGCGCACCCGGGTGGCGATGGCCTGCCCGCCGTACGCGATCACCAGCATGGGCACGCCGGCGCCGATGGCGAACACCAGCAGCAGCGTGCTGGACTGCACGAGGTCCTGCGCCTTGGCCGCCAGCACCAGGATCGAGGCCAGCACCGGTCCGGCGCACGGCGTCCACACGGCGCCCAGGGACAGGCCCAGGACAAAGCCGCCAGCGTTGCCGCTGCCCGTGCCGCCCGCGGCAGCCAGGCGCTGCAACGGACCGCCGACGCGGGCGATCAGCCGGTCGTAAGGTTCGGGCCAGATCCGCACCAGGCCGAACAGCGCCAAAAGGACGATCGAGGTCGAGCGCACGGCCTCGTGCACGTGTTCATTCAGGTTGGAAATCAGGCTGAGCGCGATGCCCAGGCCGGCGAACGCCAGCACGAAGCCGGACACGACGAACAAGGGGCGCAGGCGGTCTGACCGTTCCAGCGAGGTGCCGAGCAGCACGGGAAGCAGGGGCAGCACGCACGGAGACGCAATGGTCAGCATGCCGGCAAGCAAAGCGATGGGGGTGTTGATCAGGTCCATGGGGGTCGTCCTTTGGAAAGTGACCCCATTGCACCCGCGGCACGTATCCGGCATGTGCCGGATTGGCGGATTTTTTCAAGCGCGTGTATCCGCCGCCAGGGCGTATACAGTACGACACACTCCGCGGGCGGCCCGGCGCTATAACCCGATCACACCTTGCACCGGAGCTCCTCATGAAACGCTTTCTTGCCGTCCTGCTGTTGCTCTTTGGCGGCTTCACCGCCGAGGCCGCCAAGCCCTTCCAATGCCAGCTCATCTCCAACAGCCGTCCGCGCCGCGATCCCCTGCCCCCGGGCGAGCGCTAGGCCTATAGAATTCCGAAACCCGCCGGCGCGCCGGGCGCGCCATCACCCACCAAGAAGGCACCCGCAGATGGACCACATAGACCACGTCATGATCGTGGACGACGATCGCGAGATCCGCGAACTGGCCGGCGGCTTTCTGCGCAAGAACGGCCTGACCGTCACGCTGGCGGCCGACGGGCGGCAGATGCGGTCGCTGCTGGAAAACCTGACGGTCGACCTGATCGTGCTGGACATCATGATGCCCGGCGACGACGGCCTGGTGCTGTGCCGCGAATTGCGCAGCGGCAAGCACCGGCGTATCCCGATCCTGATGCTGACCGCGCGCAGCGACGACATGGACCGCGTGCTGGGTCTGGAGATGGGCGCGGACGATTACCTGGTCAAGCCGTTCGTGGCGCGCGAGCTGCTGGCGCGCATCAAGGCCATCCTGCGCCGCACGCGCATGCTGCCGCCCAACTTCCAGGTGACCGAGCCGGGCCGCGAAATCGCCTTCGGCAACTGGCGGCTGGACACCACGGCGCGTCACCTGCTGGACGCCGAGGGCACCATCGTCGCGCTCAGCGGCGCGGAGTACCGGCTGCTGCGCGTCTTTCTGGACCACCCGCAGCGCGTGCTGAACCGCGACCAGCTGCTGAACCTGACGCAGGGCCGCGACGCCGACTTCTTCGGGCGTTCGATCGACCTCCTGGTCAGCCGCCTGCGCCAGCGTCTGCGCGAAGACGCGCGCGAACCCATGTACATCAAGACTGTGCGCAGCGAAGGCTACGTGTTTTCCGCCGCGGTCGACGTCTCGGAAGGCGGACAGTGACCACCGCCGCGCGCCGCCGCCCCGCCTGGCCCCGCACACTGGTCGCGCGGCTGTTCCTGATCTTCGTGGCGGGGCTGATCCTGGCGTACGGCCTGTCGTTCGCGTCGTTGTTCTACGAACGCTACAGCGCCACCCGCAACATGATGCTGGGCGACCTGGAACGCGACGTCGCCATCGCCATGGACATCCTGGACCGCCTGCCCGCCGACGAGCGTGCCGCCTGGCTGCCGCGCCTGTCCAGCAACAACCGCCAGTATCTGCTGGGCGACGGCAAGGCCGATCAGCCGCTCTCGTTGGATGCCGCGCGCACCGCCGCGCAGTCGATTGAAGCCGCGCTGGGGCCGGAGCGGCCCGTCACGGTGCGCGCCATGGCGGACGATCCGCGCCACATCCAGGCGCGCGTTGTGCTGTCCGATGGTCAGCCCGCGATCCTGGACATCGAGCTGTTGCGAATGCGGCCGGCGCCATGGCTGTTTGGCGTGCTAGGCGTGCAGTTGCTGCTGCTGGCCGGCTGCGCCTGGCTGGCCGTGCGCCTGGCCGTGCGCCCGCTGACCCGCCTGGCCCGCGCGGCCGAGGAACTGGATCCCGATCACAAGAGCCCCTTGCTCGACGAGGCGGGCCCCGCCGAAGTTGCGCACGCCGCCGTCGCCTTCAACGCCATGCAGGACCGCATCGCCTCGCATCTTGCCGAGCGCATGCAGATGCTGGGCGCCATCTCGCACGACCTGCAAACCCCCATCACCCGCATGAAGCTGCGCACGGAGTTCATGGATGCGTCCACCGACCGCGACAAGCTCGCGCAGGACCTGAACGAAGTGGAGCGGCTGGTGCGCGAAGGCATCGACTACGCCCGCAGCGCGCACGGCAAGACCGAGCAGCCTGCGCGCATCGACCTGAATGCCTTTCTGGACAGTCTGGTGTGCGATTACCAGGACACGGGCAAGGATGTGACGCTGTCGGGAGATACGGTGCCGCCGCTGTTGACGCGTCCCCATGCATTGCGGCGCATCCTGGGCAACCTCATCGACAACGCCTTGAAATTCGCGGGCGCCGCCGAGGTGCGCGTGGCGGCATTGCATGATTCGACGTTGTCCATTCACGTGCTGGATCGCGGCCCGGGTATCCCGGACGCCGAACTGGACGCGGTGCTGCAACCGTTTTACCGGCTGGAAAGCTCCCGCAACCGGGACACGGGCGGGACGGGGCTGGGCCTGGCGATCGCGCATCAGCTTGCTGAGGCGCTGGGCGGCAGGCTGATCCTCTCCAACCGCGAGGGCGGCGGCCTGTCGGCGGAAGTCAGGATCGCGCCGCTCCCTGCGTAGTTTCGATGGTCAGGCGTCGCGCAGCGCGCCCGACTGCAGCAGCGGCTTCAGGATGCCAGCGGTGTACAGCCGCGCCAGGTTCACCAGGAAGTCCGTGAAATCCGTCTTGGCCGCGTGGTCCGCGCTATCGGAAATCACGCGCATCACGGCAAACGGCACGCCGAACTCGTGACACACCTGCGCCATCGCCGCGCCTTCCATTTCCAGGCACAGCGCATCGGGCAGGCGGTTTCGCAGCGCGTGCGCCAGATCGTTGTCGTTGACGAAAATGTCGCCAGTCGCGATCAGGCCGTGGTGAACGCGCGGCTGCGCGGCCGCGCCCGGCAGGCCGCCCTTGGCCGCGAAGTCACGCGCGCTATCCAGCAACAATGCGCTCAGCGCGGCATCGGCGTCGAAGCGCTCGCGACCCAGCAAGGGAATTTCGTGCCGCCCAAACAGGGGACGGGCGTCCATGTCGTGCTGCATCAAGGCATCGGCGACGACCACGTCGCCCACGCGCACCTGCGGATGCAGCCCGCCCGCCAGGCCCGTGAACAGCACGCGCGACACGCCGAACTCCTGGATGACGATGGACGCCGTCGCCGCCGCGGCCACCTTGCCGATGCGGCTGAGCGCAATCACGCAGGGCGTGCCCCACAGCGTGCCCACCTGAAAATCGCGCATGGCGATGCGGCGCGTTTCCGCGCCCGGATCCATGGCTGCCAGCAGGTCGGCAATTTCTTCGTGCAGCGCGCCCAGAATGGCGAGACGTCCCATGTGTGTGCTTTCCGTGATCGTTGCTTGATCGTTGCTTGATGCGGCCCGTGCCGCCAGCGCGCAACATACTCCAATGCCGCCGCGCCCGCCAACGGCGGCGGTTTGTATCGCAGCGTATCCGGACCACTCCTGGATACGCTGCGATGCCAACCCGCCCTGGCGCCGACACATGACCGATACAGCCGCTTGATGCAATGCAGGCTCTCAACCCCTGGCACGGCCACGCCGCGCCGATCATCCTGGAGTCATCATGGCCAAGCAACTCGAGCAGGTCCTCTACACCGCCCACACCCACACCACCGCCGGCCGCGAAGGCGCGGGACGCAGCAGCGACGGCGCGCTGGACGTCACGCTCAGCACGCCCGGTTCCGGCAAGCCCGGCACCAATCCCGAACAGCTTTTTGGCGTGGGCTACTCGGCCTGCTTCATGGGCGCGATCAAGCGCGCCGGCGCCACCCACGGCATCACCGTGCCGCGCGACATCGCCATCGACGCCAGCGTGTCGCTGGGCAAGGTCGACAACGGCGCCAACTTCGCGCTTGGCGTCACGCTGGCGGTTTCGCTGCCGGGATTGACCGGGGAGCAGAAGCAGTTGCTGGTTGAATCGGCGCACCAGCTGTGCCCGTATTCGCGTGCGATTCGCGACAACATCGATGTGCAGTTTCAGATTGTTTGAGGCGGGGATTGTCCCTGTTTGCAACGGCGGCCTTCGGGCCGCTTTTTTTCGCGTCATGGATACCATCCGTGCACATTTCGGATCGCTCCTGATGCGGTAGTAAAGGCGTACTCTTGAAACCGGTGCGCCGCGCAAACGCCGCCAGCACGCACAGTCGCGCGCGCGGGGCTAGGCACAAAGGTGGTGTACGAACATGCAGCAGGGAAACCCCGCGCCCTGCCATCAACACGCCGCGTGCTAGCTTGCCTCACGCAGGCGTTGTCCCAGCCGGCAGCATAGGTATCGCAAGCCTTTATCTGTGTGTGGGGAGACGATCATGGTGAAGAACCTCGCCGTATTCTTCGACGGCACGTGGAACGAACCCAACGACCGCACCAACGTCTACGAGCTCTACAAAGCCGCGCCCGAGACCAGCACGCAGGAAACGGTCTACATCGAAGGCGTCGGCACGCAGGGCCAGGGCCTCTGGTCAGCCATCGACAAATTCATGGGAG
>CBHWAL010000085.1:0-11575 GCA_966111495.1 uncultured Achromobacter sp.
TGGCGCATCTACAACGCCTCGCCCTTTTTCGATTTCACCTTTCCCAACGGCATCACGCTGGGCGGTTGGCTGGGTGGGGCGTTGCAGTGGCACTTTGCCGGCATGTGGCTGCTGTTTGCGAACGGCCTGCTCTACCTGGCGCTGAACGTCGCCACCGGCCGCCTCTGGCGCAAATTCCTGCCGGTCAGCCCCGGCGGCGTGGTCCGCGACCTGCTGTCCGCCCTGCGCGGCCGGCTCTCGCACGCCGACCCGCGCCGCTACAACCAGGTGCAGCGCCTGGCCTACCTCTTTGTCATGGCCGATATCGCCGTGCTGGTCCTGTCCGGGCTGGTGCTGTGGAAGTCCGTGCAATTCGACCTGTTGCGCGACCTGATGGGCGGCTATGAAGCCGCACGGCGAGTGCATTTCTTCGCGATGGCCCTGCTGGCCGGCTTCGTCGCCGTGCATCTGGCGATGGTCGCCCTGGTGCCCCGCAGCCTGCTCACCATGATCCGCGGCAAATAAGGAACCCGCCATGACCGAAAAACGCCGCCTCCTGCCGGGTCTGGACGCCCCGGCCATCCTGCGCGAAGCCGGAAAACTGCTGGACAAGCGCGTCGAGCAACCCTCGCGCCGCGCGTTCCTGCGCCGCGGCCTCACGCTGGGCGGCCTGGCCATGCTGTCCGGATGCTCGCTGTCCGACGACGAAAGCGTCGAACAGGCGCTGTCGGCCGTCTCCCGCTTCAACGATCGCGTGCAGGGCTGGATCTTCGACCCGGCCAAGCTCGCGCCCACCTATCCCGAGTCCATGATCACCCGGCCGTTTCCCTTCAATGCCTTCTACGGCATCGACGACGTGCCGCAGGTGGACGAGGCGTCGTTCCGGCTGGAAGTCACCGGCATGGTGGCCGACAAGCGCCGCTGGCGGCTCGACGAGCTGCGCGCCATGGCGCAGGTCGACCAGGTCACGCGGCACATCTGCGTCGAAGGCTGGAGCGCCATCGGCAAATGGGGCGGCGTGCCGTTCTCGACGTTCTTGAAACGCGTGGGCGCCGACCTTTCCGCCAAGTACGTCGGCTTCAAGTGCGCCGACGACTACTACACCAGCATCGACATGCCCACCGCGCTGCATCCGCAGACCATTCTGGCCCTGACCTACGACGGCCGGACGCTGCCCCCCGAATACGGCTTTCCCATGAAGCTGCGCATGCCCACCAAGCTTGGCTACAAGAACCCCAAGCACATCCAGGCGATTTTCGTCACCAACACCTACCCGGGCGGTTACTGGGAGGACCAGGGATACAACTGGTTCGGCGGCAGCTAGGTGATTTCCCGCTTTTTTTCACTGTCAAAAGGAACGCATCATGAACAAACTCACCACCGCCGCATTGTCCCTGTGCCTGGCCCTTGGCGCCACGGCCGTTTACGCTGCCGACACCATGGGCAAGGAAGGCATGAGCAAGGAAGGCATGAGCAAGAACAGCATGTCGAAGGACGCGCCGGCGCAGGACGGCATGAAGAAGGACGGCATGTCGCACGATGGCATGAAGAAGGATTCCATGTCGCGCGATGGCATGTCCAAGGGGTCGATGTCGAAGGATTCCATGTCCCGCGATTCGATGTCGAAGGGGTCCATGTCGAAGGATTCCATGTCGAAAGGCGGAATGTCGAAGGACGGGATGAGCAAGGACGGCATGCAAAAGTGAACCCGCGCCGGGGCCGCGCCCGCCGGCCCCGGCTCGAACTAACCCGCACGGAACTCGCCATGAACCTCACACGCAGACACTTCCTTGGCCTGGGCGGCGCCGCGGCAGCCGCTGTTGGCATCGCCCCGCTGCTGGTTACGCGCAGCGGCCCAGTGGCAGCGGCCGAGCCCGCCGCCACCTTCCCTTACACGCTCACCGACGCGCAATGGCGCGAGCGCCTGACGCGCGAGCAATACCAGGTGCTGCGCCGTGACGGCACGGAGCGGCCCTACTCCAGCCCGCTCAACGACGAGCATGGCCAAGGCACTTTCGCCTGCGCCGGCTGCGAACACCCCTTGTTCTCCTCGTCGACCAAATGTGACAGCGGCACCGGCTGGCCCAGCTTCTGGCAGCCCCTGCCCAGCGCCGTCGGCGAGACCCGCGATCGCACCTTCGGCATGACCCGCACCGCCGTGCATTGCGCCAACTGCGGCGGCCACCTTGGCCACGTGTTCGACGACGGCCCCCGCCCCACCGGCCTGCGCTACTGCATGAACGGCGTGGCCATGACTTTCTCCCCGCAAGCCTGATTCGCCACTGCATCGCTACAAGGACCCGGCACCATGTCCAAGCACCCCACCCTGCGCCGCCTCTGCGCCGCGCTTGCCACCGTAGGCGGCCTGATCGCTTCGACTGCCGCTCCCGCCGCGGAACGCGCATTCATCATCCCCCCGCCCGCCGAGCAACAGCCCGTGAATGCGGCAAGTGCAACCGCCACGCAGGAAAAAGCCGTCATCGCCGGCGGCTGCTTCTGGGGCGTGCAAGCCGTCTTCCAACACGTCAAGGGCGTGAGCAACGCCGTCTCCGGCTACGCCGGCGGCCAGGCCAACACCGCCAACTACAACGCCGTCAGCGGCGGCCGCTCCGGTCACGCGGAAGCCGTGGAAATTACCTACGACCCCAAACAGGTCAGCTACGGGCAGCTGCTGCAGATCTATTTCTCGGTGGCGCACGACCCCACCCAGCTCAACCGCCAGGGGCCGGATCACGGCACGCAATACCGATCCGCCGTCTTCCCGGCCAATGACAGCCAACGCAAGGTGGCCGAGGCGTATATCGCGCAGTTGAATAAGACAGGGGGGTATCCGAAGGCACTGGCCACCACCATCGAACCGTTGCAGGCGTTTTATCCTGCGGAGGATTATCACCAGGACTATCTGGTGCGGAACCCGAACAGTATGTACATCGTGATCAACGATGTGCCAAAGGTGGAGAACTTGGCGAAGACGTTTCCGGATGCGTGGCGGGAGAAGCCGGTGCTGGTGAGTGCGAAGGATAGATAGCGCCGGGGGCAGCGGAAGCGCGCGGCGCCGGCCCTATCGTAAACTTCAGCCACTTTGGAGTACGGGGGCCGGCCCTCGGACACCGTTAACTCTCGAAATTTGGCCCGCGTGCGAGACGCGCCGCCGCTTCGCCCGAGGCCCCGATGGTAGGTTCGCAAGTCCGAGTGACGATGTCATTGATCGCGCCAGCACTGCTGCTGATCTTCGGACTGACCTTCCTCGCTATCTGGTTCTTCTTCCATCGCAGACGTTTTCTGCTGCACCTTGCCGCAGGCTGTGTGACATTTGCCTGCGGGGCGATTTCACAAGTCCTGTACGTGCCCCGCGACACGGGCCTCAACGCGCTTGTCTCGGGTTTTCTATACACGGCTGCAGGATGCCTGGTGGTGCAGGGAGTTCTCGAACGCGCACGCGTTCGCGTGCCCTGGGCCGCATTTGGTCTGTATGCCGCGACCATCATGGGCGCGCTTTGGTACTTCTTCTATATCGATCGAAACCTGCTCGTCCGCGTCTACGTGCTTAATGCGGGCTTCGGGTTGCTGTTCTGCTATGCCGCGTGGCGCATGCGGCGATGTCCGCATCAGCGTCCGATCGACAAAGCACTTTTTTTCGTGGTGCTGCTTTTCGGCCTTCACTTTCTTCCGCGCACCTTGCTGAGCATGGGGAAGCTTGCGCCGCAAGGCGCCCTTGCGTTTGCCGATTCCAAGTTTTGGCAGATGTTGCAGCTTTCCCTTGCGGTATTTAGCGTGGCGCTGGCGCTCACACTGCTGGTTGCGATTGCAGCCGACGCCATTGACGAGGTCCGGAAGGAAGGCGACAAGGATTGGCTAACGGGCGTCTATAACCGGCGCGGCTTCGAAACGCGCGTCCGCTCCCTCCGATCGAACGGAACCGCCGCGATGGCGCTCATCGTCTGCGACATCGACAACTTCAAACGCATCAACGACCTGCATGGCCACCAGCGCGGAGACGAAGTGCTCAAGCGAGTGGCCGAGGTCCTTGACGAAGCGGTGCGTAAGAACGACGTGCTCGGGCGCATCGGCGGCGAGGAATTCGCCATTTTCTTGCCGGCCACCGAGCCACCCGAGGCCCTTCGCTGCGCAGAACGCCTACGCGCCGCGATTGAGCAAGCCGTGCGGCATCCAGGCGACGAAGCGCCGGTCACGATCAGCGCGGGGGTGGCGCATACGGATCGCCTGGAGTCCTGGGAAGCGATGTATCAGCGGGCCGACGCCAAACTGTATCAAGCCAAACGGGCGGGCCGGAACCGGGTCGAGGCAGAGTAAAATCCGCCCCCCATGCGCTTCTCCGACTTCACCCATCGCCTCACCGCTCTCGGCGCCCTGCCCGTTCACCGTGGGCGGGTCGTGCGCGTCTGGCTGAACGGGCAAGCGCTCGACACCGGCACGCGGCGGCGTAGCGCCGAGCACTTCCTGCCTCTTGCGCTACGAGATGCCATTCCCGCCTTGACGTCAGAGCTGGACGGCCTTGCCCAGATCCGCTCCGAACACGCCGGCAGCGACGGCTCGCGATTGCTCGTCGAACTGGCCGACGGGCAGATGGTGGAAAGCGTGCTGCTGCCGCGCGACGGCCTGTGCGTTTCCACGCAGGTGGGTTGCGCGGTCGGCTGCCGCTTCTGCATGACCGGCAAGAGCG
This sequence comes from uncultured Achromobacter sp., assembly GCA_966111495.1. Taxonomy (GTDB): domain Bacteria; phylum Pseudomonadota; class Gammaproteobacteria; order Burkholderiales; family Burkholderiaceae_B; genus Achromobacter. The sequence continues at coordinate 4,664 of CBHWAL010000085.1, forward strand.
GCCTGATCCGTCAGGTCACCAGCATGGAAATCCTGGCGCAAGTGGTGCTGGCGCGGCGTCAGCGCGCGGTGAAGAAAGTGGTCTTCATGGGCATGGGCGAACCGGCGCACAACCTGGACAACGTGCTCGAAGCCATCGACCTGCTCGGCACGGAAGGCAATATCGGCCACAAGAATCTCGTGTTCTCAACTGTGGGCGACCTGCGCGTCTTTGACGCCCTGCCGAAACAACGCGTCAAACCGGCATTGGCGCTGTCGTTGCACACGACCAAAGCCGATCTGCGCGAGCACCTGCTGCCGCGCGCGCCGAAAATCGCGCCCGAAGCCCTGATTGAACTTGGCGAGCAATACGCTCGCGACACGGATTACCCGATCCAGTATCAATGGACGCTGCTCAAGGGCATCAACGACGGCGACGACGAACTCGATGCTGTTGTGCGACTGCTCAAAGGCAAGTACGGCGTCCTGAATGTCATCCCCTTCAATAGCCTCGAAGGGGATGACTACCAGCGTCCTGATGCCGAGCGTATCCGCGAGATCGTCCGCACCCTGCACGGCCGTGGTGTGCTGGCCAAGGTCAGGAACAGCGCTGGGCAGGATGTGGACGGCGGCTGTGGCCAGTTGCGCGCTCGCGCCGTGGGCGCGGCGCAGGTGGTTGAACTGCGCCGCAAGCCGGCGTCAACGGCCCACGCAACATAAATCCTTGCGCGCGCCTGCGCCACGCCCCACGCAAGCCAGGCCGGAAAGGCGCTCTCTCACGGGTAAAGGTTTTTAGGCGGCAACGTCTTAGCCGACGCCCCCTCGCACCTGCGCCCGCAGCCACCCCGCCACCGCCTGCACGGCCACCGACGCGTCCCGCTCCCCGAACATCGCCAGGTGATACGTATGCCCGTCGATCTCGGGTCCGAACGGCTGCACCAGATGCCCGGCGCGCAGCTCATCGTCCACCAGCGCCAAACTGATCAACGCAATCCCATGACCCGCCACAGCCGCCTGTATCGCGTGGCCTTCATCTGAAAACCGCAACTGCCCGGCTTCGGGCGGCAGCGGGCGCCCAGCTATTGAAAACCAGCGCTCCCACGTCGGATTCTCGGGTTGTGCGCGCTTCCAGTCGAAGCGGATCAGCGGCACCCGCGCCAGATCGTCTGGTGATACGACGCCCAGGCGCGGGTTGGCGACCGGCGCGAACCGGTCGGTGAACAGCGCCTGCGTCACCAGCTCGGGATACGGCCCGCGGCCATAGCGGATGGCGATATCGACCGTGGACGAGCGCAGGTCGACGATGTCGTCGCTGGCCTGCAATTGCAGGTCGATATCGGGATGAAGCCGGCGGAAATCGGCCATGCGCGGGACCAGCCACTTCACGGTGAAGGCGTTGGTTGCCGAGATGCTGACCTGCGCCCGCGTGCGCTGCTGCGTCAGGCGCGCCAAGGTGGCCTCGAACTTGTCAAAGCCGTCGCGCAGCACGGGATAAAGCTGCGCGCCGGCTTCGGTCAGTGTGACCTTGCGGACCTGGCGATCGAAAAGCACGAGACCCGTTCCGGCTTCGAGCGCACGGATCTGGTGGCTGACGGCAGTTGGGGTGACGGCAAGTTCCTCGGCGGCGGCCTTGAAGCTGCCCAGGCGTGCGGCGGCCTCGAAGGCGCGCAGTGCGGATAGCGGAAGGGATCGGCGTTGCATTGGCGGCTGGTCTATGGATGAATTTTTCTCGTCTTATAGCTGACAAACGAACCTTTGTCACTGCTTCGCCGCGACTCTACATTCTCTTCACAGGCCGGCACCCTACTCCTCAGCCCACCGGCCATAGATGAAGGAATTCGCATCATGCTCAAACAAGTGATCACCCAGCCCGACAACTACGCGCCCTTTCTGCTGTCGCAGGGCATCCAGTTCGGCAATCTGCTGTTCATCTCGGGTCAGGCCGGCGCCGCCGACGACGGAAAGATCGTGGACGGCGGTTTTATGGCGCAGGGCGAACAGGCTTTCCAGAACCTGCGCCGCGCGCTGGAAGCCGGCGGCTCCAGCCTGAAGGACGTCATCAAGGTCACGATCTTCGTCACCGACATGGGGCATTTCAACGACGTGGTGGCGCTGCGCCGCAAGTTTTTCTCGGCGCCCTACCCGGCCGACACGATTGCCGAGATCAAGGCCCTGTATGACCCGGCCGCGATGATCGAGATCGAGGCCATCGCCGCGGTCCGGCAACCGGAGGGCCAGTGAGATGACCACACTCAACAATCCTCCGCGGAACGACGCGCCGACGCCCTCCGCCACGCTGTTCACGCCGCTGCGCGTGGGCGCGCTGAACCTGCCCAACCGGCTGGCCGTCGCCCCCATGACACGCGTCAGCGCCACGGCGGACGGCCGCGCCACCGCGCAGATGGCCGACTATTACGAGGCTTTCGCCGCCGGCGGCTTTGGCCTGGTGATCACCGAAGGCATCTATACGGACAAGGCCCATGCGCAGGGCTACCTGTTCCAGCCGGGTCTGGCCGACTCCGCGCAGCGTGAAGCGTGGCGGCCGGTGGTGGACCGGGTGCATGCGCAGGGTGGACGCATCATTGCGCAGCTCATGCATGCGGGCGCGCTGTCGCAGGGCAATCCGCATCGGTCCGGGACCAAGGGACCTTCGGCTGTGCAGCCGGCCGGACAGCAGATGACCTTCTACCGTGGCCAAGGGCCCTACCGGATGCCGGAAGCGATGACGATCGATGAGATCGCCGAGGCGGTCTACGGCTTTGCGCAGGCGGCGCGACGGGCGCAGGAGGCTGGGTTTGACGGCGTCGAGATACACGGCGCCAACGGTTATCTGCTAGACCAGTTCCTCGGCGCCCACACCAATCTGCGCGAAGACCGTTACGGCGGCAGCGTGGACAACCGCCTGCGTCTGACCCTGGATGTGCTCCAGGCGGTGCGGCAGTCGACGCCGGCGGGCTTTGTCGTGGGCGTGCGCAGCTCGCAGGGCAAGGTCAACGACTTCACCCACAAGTGGCCTGGTGGGCAGGACGAGGCCACGGATCTTCGGCGCGCTGGGCGCGCAGCCCATCGATTATCTGCACACGACGGAGTTCGAGGCCTGGCGCCCTGCGTTCGGGGAGTACGGCCCCAGCTTGGCGGCGCTGGCGCGCAGGCATGTCCCGGTGCCGGTGCTGGCTAATGGGTCGCTGCATGACGCGATGCGGGCCGAAGGTCTTATGGCCCGGCAGGAGGCGGACTTCGTATCGTTGGGACGAGGCGCGCTCACACATGCCGACTGGCCGGCCAGACTGCACGCCGGGCAGCCGCAGGAGGAATTCGACCGTGGTCTGCTTGCGCCGATCGCCGACCTGGACAACGCGGTCCGCCATCGTGCGCAGGCTGAGGCTGCCTGATCGGTGGGCGGAATCCCGAGGACGAGGTGTTGCCCCTGCGCCCCGTCCCGGCCCCGTCGGCAGCGGATCAGCGCGCCCGCCGCAAGGATTGATAGACCCACGTGCCGATGCCGGTGATCGCGGCATCGCCGTGCGCCATCCCCATCACCTGCAGTCCCAGCGGCAAGCCATCGACGGCCATCAGCGGCACGTTGATCGCGGGCGCGCCCAGCAGTGACGACGTGCATGCAAAGGAGACGTCGCCCGTCGGATATTTGCTGTCGCGGATATCGGCCGCGATAGGCGCCGCGCCGCAGGCATTCAGACTGACCAGGGCATCGCATTGCGTGGCCAGGGCCGCCAGGCATTGGCGCGCGTGGTCGCGCAGCAGCAGGCATTCGCGGTACTCGGCCAGGGTCATGCTCCGACCGCTTTCCAATTGCCGCACCAAGCTGGGACCGAGCGTATTGGGATGGTTGGCGACCAGATTGGCCAGCGACCAGCGCTGCTCCCACGAGATCAGCCGCAGCGACAGGGGCGCCGCCTGCGAGATGGCGCGCTCCAGCGCGTCGACCAGCGGCGAGTCGCCACGGCGGATGATCGTCACGCCTTGCGCCGCCAGCTCTTCCAGGCTGGCCTCAAACGCCGCGCGGGCATTCGGTTCCGCGCGGGCCCACCCCTCGGTTTCCAGCGCGACCAGCCGCGTAGGCTTTTGCGCTGAGGGCGGATGCAGCGGACCATACAGGCCCGGATGCCCCGGATCGCCGCCCGCGCGCTGGGCGATTTCCGCCGCCGCTGTCCACATGTCCTCGACGGAGTTGGCATGGATGCCGATGTGGGCCTGACTTAAGCCCAACCGCTCGCCACGATTGAGCGCGCCGAACGTCGGCTTCAAGGCCCAGTTGCCGTTGTAGCTGGCCGGCCGCAACACGGAGCCCACGAGCTGCGACCCGATGGCCATGGGCACCATGTTGGCGCCCACGACCGCACCCGCCCCGCGGGACGATCCGCCCGGCGTGCGCCGGGCCTCGAACGGGTTGGTCGTCGGGCCGGGGTCCAGAAACCCGAGCGCCGTGGTGACGGTCTTGCCCAGGATGATGGCGCCGGCATCGCGCAGCGCGCGCACGACGGCACTGTCGTTCTTCGGGAAGTTGCCATCGAACGCGGTGCAGCCCATCTGCGTGGGCATGTCGCGCGTTTCGATCAGATCCTTGATGCCGACGGGCATGCCGTCGATCGCCGACAGCGGCTGGCCGTCGCGATAGCGCTGGGCGCTGGCGTCGGCTGCAGCGCGCGCGCCCTCTTCGTTCAGGACGACCCAGCCCTTGAGCTGGCCCTCCCGCGCGGCAATCACTTCCAGGCAACGTTCCAGGTAGTCCCGCGGCGTATCGCGGTGTTCGGCAAAGTTGGCGCGGGCGTCATGAAACGTCAACGCGGTGTGGGTGCTGGGATCGTAGGTCAAGGCGTGGCTCCGGTGGTCATATTCGCTGCGTTTATTCGCTGCTTTTGATGCCGAGGGTCCGAATCAATGCGCTCCAACGGGCATATTCGGCGCGGAAGAACGAATCGAATTCGGCCGGCGTGCCCGGCTGCACGAGCAGATTGATGCCCTTCAGGCGTTCCTGGATCGCGGGCTCGGCCAGCACCTCGTTCAGGTCGCGGTTGATTTTGACCTTGATGTCGTCGGGAATGCCGGCGGGCGCGAATAGTCCGTACCAGGCCTCCAACCGTAGCCCGGGCAGGCCCGCCTCGGCCGCGGCGGGCACCGCGGGCAAGGCCTCCAGACGCTGCGGCGATGCTACGGCGTAGGCCTTGAGCCTGCCGGCCTTCACGTGGTTGATGACGTTGCCGGATGCGAACTGCACCAGCAGATCGACTTCGCCGCCGATCGCCGCCATCGAGGCCTCGAGCGCGCCCCGGTAAGGCACGTGCATCACATCCACGCCGGCCTCACGCTTGAAGATCTCGGTGAACAGCTGCAGCGACGATCCCGAGCCGTTGGACGCGTAGGTATATTTGCCCGGTTCGGCGCGAAAGCGTTTGATCAGCGTGGCCAGATCGGCATCGTCGATGCCCGGGCGGGTCAGCACCAGGACCGGCAGGCTGCCGATCTTGCCAATGCGCGCCAGGCCGTTCTCGACATCCAGCTTGGCGTTGGGATTCAAGGCGGGCAGCGTGGCCAGTTCGTTGAAGGTCAGCATCAAGGTGTAGCCGTCGGGCTTGGCCCGGGCCACGTAGTCGGCGCCGATGAGCGTGCCCGCGCCCGGTTTGTTCTCCACCACGACAGGCTGCCCCCAGCGTTCGGCAAGCCGCGGGCCGATCAGGCGCGCCAGGATGTCGGCGGTTCCGCCCGGCGTGGTCGGCACCACGATGCTGACGGGCCGTTGCGGATAGCCGGCCGCCGTTGCGGATCCGGCCAGCACCGCGGCGCCGCAGAGGGCGGCAATTCCGATCCGTCGAGCCAATGTTCTAAACATGGATTTCCCCTTCTGGATGTTTCTTTTGGCTGTTCTGTGGCTGATCTTTCACCGCGAAGTCGGGGCGGCCGTGCCATCTTGGGCGTTTGGGCATCAGGGTTCAAACGACTTTATCTATGGCACACTTAACTTTTTGTTAACTGAACCGCCGCGATGACTGCCCTGCCTCCGCTCAATGCGCTGCGCTGTTTCGAAGTCGTCGGCCGTCTGGGCAGCATCACCAGCGCGGCCGAGGAACTCAGCGTGACGCCGGCCGCCGTCAGCCGCCAGATCCGCCTGCTTGAGGAACACTTGGGACTTCGCCTGTTCCTGCGTCAGCACCGCCGCATCGTGCTGACCTCCATGGGCGCGGGGTATCACGCCGATATCGCACGCCTGTTCGGCGGGCTGCAACGCGCCACGTCCGAATTGGGCGAGCGCTCGCGCCGGCGCCAGTTCGTCATCAAGGCGCCGCACAGCGTGGCCATGCGCTGGCTGCTGCCGCGCCTTTCCGGGTTCCACCGCCAATATCCCGACATCGACGTCAAGCTCCACACGGCGGTGGATGCGCCGGATTTCGAGCGTGAGGAAGTGGACGCCGGCATCTGCATGGGCGATGGCCGCTGGCGTGGCCTCGTCAGCTACAAGCTGATGGTCAATGAGTTGCTGCCGGTGTGCATTCCGGAAAAGCGCGCGCGGCTGCGCACGCCCGCCGACCTGAAAGGCGAGATCCTGCTGCATACGCTGGCGCGTCCCGACTACTGGGAAATCTGGCTCCGGGCGGCCGGTCTGACGGAGATCGATGTGTCGCGCGGCCAGCGCTACGAATCCTCCGCGCTGGCCTACGAGGCCGCGCTTGAAGGCTATGGCGTGGCCATCGCGCAAAAGCCCTTGGTGCAGAAAGAACTGGACGAAGGCCGGCTGGTTGCGCCCTTCGACCTGACGGTGGACCTGGGCGCGCAAAGCTATTACTTCGTGCTGCCACCGGAGGATTACCGAAGGCCCTCGCCCGAGCTCACTCAGTTTCGTGCCTGGGCCGAGTCGTGCGCGATCTAGCTGGCGCGGCGAAGGCGTACGGACGCAATCGCCGCGCCGCGCCCCGGCCTG